>SXOM01000107.1 GCA_005776735.1 Pseudomonadota bacterium | reverse complement strand
GTCGTCGCGGTCGCCGCGCTGGCCGGTGGCCAGATCAAATTCGAGATTGCTGGCGCCGCTGGCGACCGCAGCAATCGCTTCAATGGCTTCGCGGCCTCGCCGACGCCACCTTCCTGCCGCGTCCGCTCGGCGCGGCGTTGGCCGCCGCGGGCGTCGCCGAGCCCCGCGAGGTCGCGGCAGCCCTGATGGCCACCCTCGCCGAGGTCGACACGCGCTCGCCGACGGCGAGCCCGTACCTGGGGGCGGTGGGCATGCCGGTCGGCGAGGACCCGCGCGCTCGCCCGCTCTACGTCTCGGTCGCCGAGAACTACGTCCGCTGCCCGTGGAAGACCCTCCTGGAGCGGTACCTCGGGGTCGAGGCGCTCCCCGACCCGCTCGACTCGGTGCCAGAGGCCGACGACCGCGTGGTCGGCAACCTCGTCCACGCGGTGCTCGAGCGGGTGGTCCGCCGCGGGCTGCACGCCCCGGCGCGGACGGTCGCGTGGGCCCGCGACGCTCCCGCGGTGTCGCTGGCGTGGCCGGCGGTGGCGGAGCTCGACCGCATCGTGCTCGCTGCGGCCGAGAAGATGTTGGCCGACGAAGGCCTGCGCTTGCCGGGGCTCGCGATTCTGCTCGCACGCAGGGTGCAGCCGCTCCTGGAGGTCGCGCACGGCGTCGACTGGAACCCGGTCCCCCCACGGGTGCTCGGCGCCGAGACCGAGGGCAGTGTCCGCGTGGACGGGCACGAGGTGCGCTTCCGCGCCGACCGCACCGACCGTCGTGACGTGGAGATGTTGCTCACCGACTACAAGTCCGGGACACCGCTGGTCCACCAGAAGTCGCCGGAGAAGCGACGCGCCGCGCTGGTGGCGGCGATCCGCCGGGGTGAGGCGCTCCAGATCGCCGCCTACGCCGCGAGCGACGCGACGGCGGTCGGCCGCCTGCTGTACGTCGGTGCCGGCCTCCCGCCCGAACAGCGGGTCCTGACGCTCGGCCACGACGACCACGAAGCGCGCGAGACGCTGGAGGGCACGCTGCGCGTGGCGCTGGCGGGGCTCCGCGCCGGGGTGTTCTTCCCGCGGGTGACCGCGCCCGACGACGACAAGGAGAGCCGGTCGTGCGGCGGGTGCGCGGTGCGCGAAGCGTGCGTCCGCGGCGACAGCACGGCGCGCCTGCGCTTGCGGGAGCGGGCCCGGGCGCTGGCCGCGACCAAGGACCAGACCGGCCTCGAGGGCTATGCCCAAGCCGACCACGGGGTGTGGTGGCTGCCCGCGGAGCGGAAAGCATGACCGACGAAGCCGCGCGCGAAGCCGCCCGCACCCGCTTCGACTGCCCCCTGGTGGTCGAAGCGGGCGCCGGCACCGGGAAGACGACCACGCTCATCGCCCGGCTGTGTACGTGGTGCCTCGGCCCCGGTTGGGCTCGGGTGTGTGCGGAGTCCCCGGAGCTGAAGGATCCCGGCGACGTGGCCGCGAAGGTGCTCGACGCGATCGTCGCGATCACGTTCACGGAAGCGGCCGCGGCCGAGATGGCCGGTCGCTTCGGCGAGGCCCTGGTGGCCATCGCGGGCGGCCAGCCGGTGAAGGGCCTGCCCGATGTGCCGGTGCCCGGCCCGGTGGCCGCTGAGCGCGCGCGTCACCTGCTCGCGGCGGTCGACCGGCTCGCCGTCTCGACGATTCACGCCTGGTGCAGCCGGGTGCTGTCGACCTCACCGGTGCAGGCGGGGCTGCATCCCCAATTCCGCGTCGACGCCGATGGGAGCCTGCTCGAAGAGGTGGTGCACGAGGTGGTGGTCGACTGGTTCACCGAGGTGTTCGCCACCGAAGCGCCGCAGCGCGAAGCGCTCCTGGTGATGGCGGATCGGGGGGTCGGCTCCGAAGCGGTGGCCATGGCCCTCACGCGGCTCGCGACCGACGCGATCCCGACCGCCGTGCTCGACGGCGCCGCGCCCGACGCCGAGAGCATCGCCTGGTTCGTGGCCAAGACCCAGGAGGTGCTCGACCGGTGGCTGTACGCGGTCGAGCCCTGCCTGGCGGGCGCGGTTTCGCGGGTCGACAAGGCGCTGGAGCTGCTCGGGGCCGTGCGCACCATGCGCGCCGGCATGCCCGCCGCGGCGCCGGGGTGCCTCGCGGTGCTCCACCGCGCGGGCGCGGCGTTCCCGGACGCCGAGCTCGCGACGTTGCGCAACTGGGGGTGCGGAAAGTTCACCAAGACCGAAGCACGGTTGTTCGATCGGGCGGCCGCGCGGGTCGAGAAGAGCTCCGACCAGCTCCGCTACTGGCTCGACCACGTCGAGAAGATCGACCCCGAGCTGTTCGACGCCGCGCGCGCGGTCCTGGCGCCGCTCCTGGGGCGGGTCGAGGCGGAGCTCGGCCGGCGTGGCGTGGTCACCTTCGACCAGCTCCTCCGCCGCACGCGCGACCTGCTCGCGGACAACCCCGAGGTGCGCGCTTCCCTGCGCGGGCGGCTGCACCTCCTCCACGTGGACGAGTTCCAGGACACCGACGCGCTCCAGTGCGAAATCGTCGGCTTGCTCGCGCTCGAAGGCGAGGTGCGGCCGGCGTTGTTCGTCGTCGGCGACCCGAAGCAGTCCATCTACGGGTGGCGCAGCGCCGACCTCAGCGCCTACCACGAGTTCGTCGAGCGGGTGGTGGCGGCGGGAGGTGTCCGGTTGTCGCTGGACTACAACCGCCGGTCGGTCGCACCCGTGCTCGCCGAGGTGGAGCGCGTGATCGCCCCGCTCATGCTCCCCGTGGTCGGCTACCAACCCGAGTTCCAGGCCCTCCGCCCCCACCGGCTCGAGCCCGTGGGCTTCCCGGGCGAGCGGGCGGCGGTGGAGTACTGGCCGTCGGCGGTGGTCGACCCGGAGCAGGGGCTCGTCTCGCCCCTGGCCGCACAGGCCACGCTCGCCGAGGCCAGGGCCATCGCGACCGACCTCGTGCGCCTGCGGAGCGCGGGCCACAAGCTGGGGGAGATGGCGCTCCTGATGCGCTCGGCCACCGACCTCGACGTGTACCTCGAGGCGATGCGCGACGCGGGCGTGCCGTACCTCGTGGAGCGCGACAAGCAGTACTACCGGCGGCGCGAGATCGTCGAAGCGGCGGCGACGCTGCGGGCGGTGCTGGAGCCCACCGACGGCCTGGCCTTGTTGACCCTCTTGCGCAGCCCGGCGGTCGGGGTGCCGGACGCGGCGTTGTTGCCGTTGTGGCGGCGCCGCCTGCCTGCGCGCATGGCGGCGGTGCGGGGTGAGGCCGACCTCGACGGTGTCGAGGCGCTGGTGGCCGAGGCGGCGCACGAGGCCGCACGTTCTGGGGCGCCGGGGCTGGAGCGGGTGGCCGGGTGGCCGGCGGCAGCGGTCGCGGCGCTGCGTGCGGTCGGCTGGCTGCGGGAGCACTACGAGACCCTGCCCGCCGACCGGTTCGTCGCGGAGCTGAGGGCGCGCATTCCGGCCGAGGCGGTGGCGGCGGGGCGGTACCTCGGCGCGTTCCGCGTGGCGAACCTCCAGCGCTTCTACGCCGACGTGGTCGAGGAGCTCGTCGCGGCCACCGGCGACGCCCAGCGCGTCTTGCGGAGCCTCCGCAGCGGCATCCGTGGCCGCAAGGACGCCGAGGAGGCCCGGCCGCCCGACCTCGGTGGCGACGCCGTGCGGGTGATGACGATCCACAAGGCCAAGGGCTTGGAGTTCGGGCACGTCTACGTGGTGCAGATGCACAAGGAGCGCGGCGCCCACCGCAAGGACTGGGTCGAGAACCGCGGCGAGGCCACGAGCGCCTTCTGTCGGCACGACGCGTGGCACCTGCGGTTGTTCGGGGCCCGGAGCCTCCGCTACCACCTCGTGGTCGACCACGAGGAGCGCATCGAGCGCCAGGAGCGCCTGCGCCTGCTGTACGTCGCGATGCCGCGCGCGAAGGACCGCCTGGTGCTGCTGGGTGCGTGGCCGAAGCCCGACGCCGACAGCGAGCCGGCCGAAGTCACGGTCGAGCGCGCGAAGAGCCTCTTGCAGTTGACCTTCGGCCGCGTCGGCGGGCAGCCTGGCCTCGCGGAGCTCGCCGAGGCCGGCGGCCGGCTCGAGGTCGGGGACGTGTCGTGGCGCGTCCCTGCGATGCGCGACGGACCGCCGGAGCGCCTTCCGCGCGCCACGCCGGTCGACCCCACGCCGCCCGATCTCGAGGCCCGCCTGGCGCGTCGTGCCGAGCTGGCCGCCGCCGCGGCGCTCCGGATGGCGCGTCGCGCGAGCGCGCCCGCTTCCGACGCCGCCCACAAGGTGCTCGAGGAGCGCCTCCAGGCGG
>SXOM01000106.1 GCA_005776735.1 Pseudomonadota bacterium | reverse complement strand
GGCCTGGTTGGCGCCCGCCACAGGCGCGATGGCCGCGAACACCTCGGCACGTTCGCACGCCAGGCGGTGGCTCATGGCGGCGCCGTTGGAGATGCCGGTGGCGTAGACCCGGGCCGTGTCCACGGCCACGGCCCGCTCCACTTCGGCGCGGAGCGCGTCGACATAGGCGACGTCGTCGCTGCCACTCGCGCAGGCCTCCCCGCCCACACAACGCCAGTCGCCCTCGCCGCCGCCCGCGTTCCACGAGCGCTTCCCGACGCCAGGCTTGTCGACGCCGTCCGGCATGACCAAGAGCGTGCCGGCGGCGTCCGCCACCGCGATCATGCAGCCCGGGTCGCCCTCCACCCCCCCAGGGCAGCTCGTGCGGTCCACGCCGTCCTTGTCGCCGCCGCCGCCGTGGAACGCGTACACCACCGGGGCGCCGGCGGCCTCCGCCGCGCTCGGCACGTGGAGGATGTACTCGCGGTCCGGCCAGTCGGGCACCGAGAAGGTGCCGTGCTCCCCCGGCCCGAGGGCGTCGGCGTCGCCGGCGGCGGGGGCGCGGGGGGCTGCGCAGCCCGAGATCGCCCAGGGCAGCAGGAGCGCGGCGGGGCCGCACCCGCGCCTCACGGGGTGCAGCTCACGGCCGAGACGTACTCGAGCTCCAGCTCGGCGCCGAAGTCGGGCGCGTGCTCCACGTCGAGCACGATGGCGTTGGCCGCAGCGTCCCACGTCCAATCGGTGGAGGGGACGCCGTCGATCCGCAGGGTGAGCGTCGACTCGACGGGCACCTCGGAGAGCGGGTAGCGCATCTCGCGCGGCGCCAAGGGGAACGCCGCGAAGGCGGTGAACGCCTCGGCCCACGAGGTTCCGCACAGATTGCCGACCGTGCCGTCGTACGCGGTCGCCAGCGGGATGTAGGCCTCGGCGCCGGTGCACGCGTCGCCGTCGGCGACGAGCACGTGGATGCGCACCCGCTGGTCCTCGGCCAGGCCCGCCCGTACGAGCTCCCAGGCCGCGAGCGGATCTTCGGCCGGCGGGGTGTCCGCGACGAGGATCACCTCCAGGTCGGTGTCGGGGCGGCGGAACCCGTCCAGGCACCCCCCCGACTCCGCGTGCCACAACACGGTCTCCACGAGCCCCACCAGGTCGTCGTCCCAGGGGCCGGCGGCACCCTCGAACCCGTTCTCGAGCACCGTCCCGATGCGCAGCGCGGAGTCGCCGAGCTCGGCCCACAGCGGCGCGCGCAGGGTGCACGGGCCGGCGGTCGGCACCGAGGTGACGCGCACGTCGACCTGCGCCGCGACGAGCTGCTCGGCGTAGGCCTCGAGCGCCGGCGCCAGGCGCTCGTCGTCGGCGAAGCGCACCCCTTCAGCCGCGACCACCACGTCGGTCGGTGCCGCCGGCGCGTAGACGTAGGTCTCCGTGACGTGCGAACCTTCGTAGCCGAGCGCGCTGAGCGGCACGGCGAACTCGGGCTGTTCGGGGTCGTTGCTGGTGAGGGTGAGGACACCGGCGCGCTCCCCACCCCCGCCCGGCGTGAAGCTCAGCGTGACCGGCGCGGACTCGCCCGGCGCCAGGTCGGCCTCCCAGCCCACGACCGCGAAGTCGTCGCCGGTCACCTGCGCGTCGAGGGTCAGGGCCTCGGAGCCGTCGTTGTGCACGAGCACCGTGCCCTCGGCGGAGCACCCGAGCACGGTCGGCGGCAGGTCCGGGGCATCGGTGCGCAGGACCGGCGCGGTGCCCTCCCCGACCAGCTCCACGACCTCGCTCCCGGGCTCGAAGCGAAGGCGCGCGAACGACGCGGCCTCGGTGCGCGGGACGAAGTGGACGAAGAGGGTGACCTGCTCTCCGGCGGCGACCGCGAGCACCGGCGAAGCGTCGATGCGGAACTCTTCGTCGCCGATCGGCTCGTCCTGGCCGGTGACGGTGACGTCGTCGTCGCCCAGGTTGTAGATGGTCAGGCTCCGGGTGGCGTCGCCCTGGGTGTTCACCGACACCGCGCCGTAGTCGATGCGGGCGGGGCTGACCGCGATCCGTTCTTCGGGCGCAGGGGTGTCGTCGGGCACCGGCCAGGGCTCGAGCGGACCACACGCGAGGGCCGTCCAGAGGATCACGAGGAGAGTTTATACGCTTCGGCGGGGGGGCGGGTCGGGGGCCGGGCACGACGCGGCGACCCGGGGTCAGGGGAGGGGCGCCCCGAGGCCCACCCGGAGGCCCGCGCCCCAGACGGCCGTGGGCACGTCGGCCACCGGCTCCACGCCGTACCAGCCGTCGGCGCGGAGCGCGAGGCGCGCCGAGCGCGTCAGGGGCAGGTCGGCGCCGATGGCGAGGCCGCCGGCGCCGCCGACGCCCGCCTGGGCGCCGTACTCGCTCGTTCGCCACACCTCGCGCCCCTGTGCGGTGAGCGCGAGCCACCCCGGGCCGAGCGTGGGCCCGAACCCGACGCCGAGCGCGAACGCGCCCGAGGTCTGCTCGACCGCCTGGGTGGGCGCGAGCCCCTGCGCGAGGTCGGCCGTCAGCGCGACCTCGGAGCGCCACGGGCCCGACACGACCACCGGGTTGGCCCACACCGCGGCGAGGCTCGCCGAAACCGGCGGCAGGAGCTCCCCGCCCTGGTGGAAGCTCGCGCCGCCGAGCACCGAGAGCGTGGACTCCTTGCGCCGCAGCAGCTCCTCGACCGGGACGGTCTCCCCGGCCTGCGCCACCACGCGCTCGCGCAGCAGCGTGCGCCCGTCGGCGGTGCGCACCTCGACGAGGTTGGCGCCGGGGTCGATCGCGTACACCCCGGGCAGCTCGCCGCGCGGGGTGCCGTTCACGAAGAGGCGCGCCCGGGCCAGGATCGCGTCGCACGCGGCGATGAGCGCGCGTTCGGCGGCGCCGCGCAAGCGCTGTGCGCCGCCGAGGAAGATCTCTTCTCGCCCGACGATCCGGTACTCCGCGCGCGGCATCTGCAGGCCGCCGGTCCACGCCATCGTCTTGTCGCGCGCGTACTGGTGCGCCTCCATCACGTCGACCAGGCCGTCCTCGTCGAGGTCGGAGGTGCCGGCCGAGCGGGTGAGCGCGTCGATGAGGAAGTGGGTGTACACGCCGTTCTGGAGGGTCGGGTCCTCCATCGCCGGCTGCCAGTACTGGGCGGCGTACAGCCGCGCTTCGGACTCGGAGACGTCGCGACCGCCGCGTGGCGCGGGCGGCTCGCCGCGGAACCCGCTGAGGAGCTGCTGGGTGGGTGCCGAGACCGCGCTGCGGCTGCCCGCCCGTCCATTGTGGCAGGTGTCGAGGATGAGCACCCGCCGCCGCGCCGGCAGCTCGTGCACGAGCGCCTCGACGTCCTCGACCGCGATGCCCGTGGCCTCGGGCGCGTCGAGGCGCCCGTCGGACGGCAGGAAGTAGAGCTCGCTCCCGTCGATCGGGTCGAGCGCCAAGGTGCCATGGCCGCTGAGGTAGAGCAGGAACGTGTCGTCCCGCTGCAGGTCCGCCGTCGCGAGCTTGACCGCGCGCAACAGCCCGTCGCGCGACGTGGCGTCGCGGCCCGAGATGACGAACACCCGGTCGAAGCCGCCGACGTCTTCGCTTCCGAGGACCGTCCCGAGGTCGCGGGCGTCTTTCTCGGGGAACTTCAGGCCCTGCAGCGCGGGGTCGGCGTAGTCCTGCACGCCGACGAGCACGGCGACGCGCCGCGGCTGGTACACGTCACTGGTGCTGGGCGGGACGGCGACCGCGCCCGCGAACGCGGCACCGAGGAGGCTCAGCATCATGGCGACACCGCGGGAACCGGCAGGCGCAGCACCTCGGCGCCGCCCGTGAGGGCGAAGATCGCCGGGCCTTCCCCGGCTTCGAGCTGGTAGCCCACCGGCAGGTCGCTCTCGCCGGCGGGCACCGGCCCCGACCACACGACCACCCCGGCGCGCGTGAGCGTGAGCGTGGTGGCGGCGCTGGTGCGGACGCGGAACATGAGCGTGTCGCCGGCATTGTAGCGCCGGTCGGCAGCGAACCGCTCGGTGGTGCCCGCGCCGAGCCGGACCGCGACCTTCAGCTCGACCGTCGGCCGCACCTCGCCGGCCCCACGCTCGACCATCGCCGCAGGATCCCCGCGAGCGGGCGGCTCGGCGATCACCAGGAGCGACAAGGCCGCCATCGCGGCCATGCCGCCCACGGCCCACCAGCGGGTGCGCCGCGCGCCCCGCTGCCGCTCGGCGCGGTACGTCGTGAGCACAGCCTGCTCGACACGCGCGGGTGGGTCGATGGGACCGAGCTCGCGGAAGCGGGCGTCGAGCTCGTCGTCAGACCAACTCACGCGCCCTCCCCGAGCAGCTCGCGCAGCCGGCCGCGGGCCCGGGACACCCGCGCACGCGCGTTGTCCGGCGAGATGTCGAGCGCCTCGGCGATCTCGTTGTGGTCCATCCCCTGCATCGCCGCGAGCAGGAACGCGTCGCGCAGGTGCTCCGGCAGTTGGGCCAGGGCCCGCTCGAGCGACAGGCGGTCCGCGTGGCCGGGGTGGACGTAGGGCTCCCAGGTGTCGCCCAGGACCTCGGGGCGGCGCGCGTTGAGGCGCGCGCGGTCGCGGAGCGTGTTGGTGCAGATCCGGAACAACCAGCTCTTGAAGCTGCCATGATGGGCGGCCCACGTCGCGCGGGCCCGGTGCACCCGGAGGAACGTCTCCTGGAATACGTCGTCGGCGACCTCGGGCTGCCGTGTCATGCGCAGGGCGTAGCCGTAGAGCGCGGCCCGGTGACGTTCGAACAGCGTGATGTACGCTGGCTCGCTGCCGTCCCGCACCGCGTCCATGAGCTCCTCGTCGGTTTCCGGGCGACTCACCCGTTCTCCGACACTGACTACGCCCCGCCGCGGCGGCGTGTGACAGCGGCGATCAGCTCGAGCGCCCCGACCACCACGGTCACCAGCCCGCACACGTACGGAAACGTTCGCCCCCAGGTGCGGTAGGGGGTCTCGAACGTGGCGACCCGCAGCTCCACGACCTCGGCCACTTCGGTGTAGGGCCGCGTCTCGTACCGGATCACACCGTGGGGCTCCACCACCATCGACACGCCGGTGTAGGCGATGCGCAGCATCGGCCTGCCGAGCTCCACGGCGTAGGCCGCCGACAACATCGCGTGCTGGTGCGGTGCGGCCGTGTCGCCGAACCAGCCGTCGTTGGTGATGTTCACGAAGACGTCGGCGTCGGCGAGGCGCCGCATCTGCGCCTCGAGGATCGCCTCGTAGCAGATGGGGGTGGAGAACGTGAACTTCTCCGAGTGGAAGACCAGGGGCTCGGTCCCGGCCCGGAAGCTGCCCACGCCCTGGATGAACGGCTTGAGGTACGACACCGGCCACGGCAGGTACTCGCCGAACGGCATGGGCACCATCTTGTCGTAGCGGCCGGCCAGGTTGCCCTGGGTGTCGAAGAAGTACGCACTGTTCCACGACGCGCGCCGCTCGGGGTCGTCGGGATCGACGTCGACCGTCGCCCCGCCGACCAGGAGCGCGAACCCCGACTCCTTCGTGAGCTTGCCGAACGCGGTCTGCAGCGACTTGTCGCGCGGGCTGTTGTAGATGCTCCCCTCGGGCCACACCACGAGGTCGGGGTCGTGCTCGGCCGCCTTCCGGGTCAGCGCCATCCACGAGCGGAGCACCTTGGTGCCGCGATCCTGGAGGCGCTCGAGCATGGTGACGCCCTGCTGCAACATGCTCACGCGCGCGACCGGCGCCGCCGCGAGCGCACGCTCCACGGTTTCGAAGCGCCACGCGCCGAACCCGAGGTTCCCGAAGAACAGCGCCGCCACGAGCCCGAGCGGGCCCCACGCCACGCTCGCGCCGGCCTGGCGGCGCAACCACACCTCGGTCAGCGCGCTGTTGGTCGCGAGGAGGAGCCACGACACGCCATACGCGCCGAAGACGCTGGCGAGCTGCCAGGTGTAGGGGTTCCGGTACTGCCCGACCCCCTGGTAGTACGGGAACAGGGCGGGCTGCGCCAGCTCGGCCGTGACCCAGACCGTCGGGAAGACCACCGCCCACCACCCACCGAATCGCTCGCGCAACGGCACCACCGCGGCGGCCAAGAAGCCGTACGGCAGGCCGAAGACCGCGGCGAACAGCATGATGAGGCACGCCGCGAGCGGCAGGGGGATGTTGCTGAACGTGTCGATGGTCTGGGCCAACCAGAAGAAGAGCAGGAAGACGCCAAGCCCGCCGGTGAGGTACCCCAGCCGGAAGTTGCGGCTCCGCATCAGTGCGCGCAGGCGCCCGCGCCAGCCTTCGCCGTAGACCGGCCGCCCGGCCGGATCCGCGACCGCGACCAGGAGCGGGACGAAGCTGAACCAGTGCAGCCAGTCGAGCCCAATCGGGGGCGACACCAGCCGCAGGACCGCCCCGGAGAACGCCGCCGCCATGAGGCGCGGCAGGTTCGTGCGCGAGAAGAAGCGGGGCGGTGGAGGGGACTCGGACAACGCGCGACCCGGGGCTGGTCCGCGCCTAACCCGACCGCTTGTGCGCCGAAGCGAACACCAGCCCGGCGGCGATGACGACGGCCCCCGGCCCGAACCCCGCGCCCCACGTACGCGCGGGCGCCTCCACCGCGCCGAGCCGGACCGCGACGACGGTGCCGGCGTCGGTGCCAAGGTCCGCAGGTTGTACGATGGCCCCGTGCGGCTCGACGAGCCCGGACGCGCCGGTGTAGGCGACGCGTAGGAGCGGGCGCCCGCTGGTCATCGCGGCGGCCGCGGCCAGCATGGCGTGCAGGTGCGGGGCCTGCGAAGCACCGAACCACGCGTCGTTGGTGACGTTCACGAGTAGATCGGCGTCGTCCATCGCCCGCACCTGCTCGGCGAGGACGGCCTCGTAGCAGATCGGCGCGGTGAAGGTGAACGACGACGCCGCGAAGACGACGGTCTCCTCGCCGGCGGCGAGCGCGCCGAGCTGCGGCACCCACGCCCGCGCCCACCCCAAGCCCGAGGGCACCCCCTCCGCAAACGGCAGGAGCGCCTGCTTGTCGTACCGCCCGCCGACCGTCCCGTCGGGGAGGAACAGGTACACGCTGTTGGTCTCCCGCCCGGGTTCGGTGGTGCCCGCCCCGAGCAGGAGCGCGACGTGTTCGCCGGCGGCGAACGCGGCCAGCTCACGACGGGCTTCGCCCTCCGCCGGGTTCGGCAGGAACGCGCTCTCCGGCCACACCACGAGCTCGGGCCGGGCCGAAGGCGGCTGCGCGGCGAGCACCGCGCGTGACCGGCGGGCCCAATCCCGCAGCGCGGCCATCCCGCGCTCCCGACGCGGCGGCAGCTCGGCGCGCTGGACGTAGGCCACGCGCACCACCGGTGACCGTGCCAACCCGGCCTCGACCGTCGCGTCCCGCCATGCGCCGAACGCGAGGGTCGCCGCCCACACCGCACCGAGCTCCACCCCGGTTGCCACCGGTGGCCCGCGTCGCTCCCGACGTGCCAGCACAAGCTCGGCGAGCGCGGCCGCGGTGCTCACCGCCAGCGCGCTGACCCCGAGCGGGCCGACGACCGCCGCGAGCTGCCACACCCACGGCTCCCGGTAGTGGACCGAGCCCAGGAAGAAGCGGAAGGTGGACGGTAACAGGTACTCCAACGCGACCCACACCACCGCCGCCGCCCAGACCCAGTGGGCCCCGAACCGTGCGCGGAGCGGCGCGATTGCGAGCCCGAGGCCGGCCCACGGCAACGCGAAGACCGCGACGTAGAGGGCGAGCACCGCGACGGCGGCGTACGGCGGGAGGCCGGCGAAACGTTCGACCGTGGCGGGCATCCACGCGCACACCGCGACGAGGAGGCCCGCGCCGGTGGTGTAGCCGACCAGGCCGCGTCGCCACGGCGTCTGCGCCAACGCCATCCCCACCAGGGCCGGGGCGAGGTGCACCCACCCGAGCCATGCCCACCCGACGGGCGGCGCGGCGAGCGCCCACGCCGCGCCGGAGAGGGCGGCGACGGGCAGGGCCCAGGCCAAGAACCACGAGCGGGCGGGGCGCGACACCCGCGAGGTTATCGTGCGCAGGACCGGCCCACACGGCCGCGGCGGGTGCCCCCCTACCCGGGCGCCCACGCGATGCGCCGCCGGGCGGCGAACGGCCCGACCAGCACCCGCTCTCCCACCCACGGCACCGTGGCGACCACCCGGTCGATGGTCGGCTCCTGGCCGAGCCCGATGTGCGCGAGCGACGGTCCCGTCGCCGCGAACCCCGGGTCGTCCGTCGCTAGTGCCGTCCACGCCTGCCCTCCCGCCTCGACCCGCACCACCGTGCCCGGCGGTGCGCTGACCTCCACCCAGCTCTGTGCGGTGCAACCGTCGGACACCAGGAGCCACGGCGAGTTGCGGAAGTCCGCCGCCACGAGGTCGACGACACCGTCGCGGTTGAGGTCCCGCGCGAGGACCGCTCGCGACCCCGTCGACTGCGGCAGCCCCCACGCTTCGCTCTCCACCACCCACTCGCTCGGCGTGACCGGGTGATCGACGAGGATGGGGAACCACTCGGGCGCGGGGACGTTGAAGTCGCTCGTCGTCATCACCACGCCCACGAGGCCGTCGTTGTCGGCGTCCACCGCGGCGGTCCCCCACGGCATCTGCACCCCGTCGAACGTGCGCAGCCCCCACGCCGCGGCCTCGTCGACGTAGCCCGCGCGGGTGCGGACCAGCGCGAACTGACCCGTGGCCGCGCCGACGAACATGTCGAGGACCCCGTCGCCGTCGAGATCGGCGACCGAGGCGCTCATGCAGTAGGTGGTGATGCCGAGGCCCTCGTCGTCGCCGAGGGTGAAACGGCCGGTGCCGTCGTTGAAGAGGACGGCGTTCGGCGCCGTCTCCGGACCGAAGTCGTTGCACAGGTACACGTCGGGGTCGAGGTCGCCGTCCAGGTCCGCCACCGCGGCCTCGAACGTGGCGCCCCAGGCCGACGCCGGCCCTTCGATGCGCTCCGGCGCCCCAAACCGACGTTCGCCCGTGTTGCGGACGAGCAGGGGCCGGGCCGCACCGTCGTCGTCGACGCAGCCCAACCCGGTCGAGTACAGCAGGTCGAGGTCGCCGTCGCCGTCGGCGTCGAAGACCGTCAACTCCTGCAGGCCCAGGCAGAACGCGTCGCGCGCGGTCACCGTCTCCCACGACTCCGCGGCGGTGCCGAACGACCACGCGATCTCCACGGCCTCGCCGTTGGTCCACAGGTCGAGGACCCCGTCCCCGTCGATGTCCTGGAGCCCCACCCGCACGGGCGACGTCGTGTAGGTGTGTGTGCCGCCCAGCTCCCCGTCGAGCGTCCACCACGCGAGGTCGGCGTCGCCCACGAGCGCCGCGATCCACGTCCGGCCTTCGATCTCGCCGACGGTGATGGGGCCGTTGATGGTGCTCCCCACCTCGACCCCGTCGCCGGAGAGCAGGTCGCTGGCGTCGGTCCAGCCCACACTCGTCGGCGAGTCGCAGTCCTCCACGGGGCCGACGGTCCAGCCGGTGTCGCTCGTCTCGGCGGTCTCGGCGCTGCCGGGATCGGACGGTTCACCACAGGCCAGGACGCAAAAAACGGCGAAGGACATTGGACCTCCGAGGACGCGCTTCTCCCGTAGCCGATCGTGTGCACCGCGCCAGCCCCGCGCTCGGGTGGGCACCGCGCCGCGACCGTCCGCTCGCGACTCCGGGCCGCCGCGCGGTGCGCTGCGAAGACCACGGTCGCCGCGCGAGGCCGGCGAGCCCCTGCCGCTCCTCGGGACGGTCGCGCGGCCTCGCCCAAAACGGCCGACGGGCCGGCGCGGCCGCCGACCCGTCGGGCCGG
>SXOM01000676.1 GCA_005776735.1 Pseudomonadota bacterium | reverse complement strand
GCCGTCGCAGGCCTCGACCGCTCCGGGGTACACGTCGGACTCGGTGTCGTCGCAGTCGGTGTCGTCGGCGACGTAGCCGGCGGGTGCGGAGCAGGCGTCGGTGGTGCTGCCCGCGTCGCCGTACCCGTCGCCGTCGGCATCGGCGTAGTACTCGGTGGTCACGCCTTCGTCGACAATGCCGTCGCAGTCGTCGTCTTCGCCGTCGCAGGCCTCGACCGCTCCGGGGTACACGTCGGACTCGGAGTCGTCGCAGTCGGTGTCGTCGGCGACGTACCCGGCGGGCGTGTCGCAATCGACGACCGCGCTCGCGCTGTCGCCGTAGCCGTCGCCGTCGGTGTCGGCGTACCAGGTGGGGGCGTCGGTCGCGGAGTCTTCGTCCACGTCGCCGTCGCAGTCGTTGTCGAGGCCGTCGCACAGCTCGATCGCCGAAGGATTGACGGCGGCGTCGGTGTCGTCGCAGTCGCTGTGGTCGGCGACGCTCCCGGCCGGGGCATCGCACGCCGTCGTGGTGCTCCCGGCGTCGCCGTAGCCGTCGGCGTCGGCGTCGGCGTACCAGGTGGAGGCGTCGGCGGCACCGCCGTCGACGGAGCCGTCGCAGTCGTCGTCGATGCCGTTGCAGACCTCGACCTGGGCCGGGTTCACCGCCGCGTCGGTGTCGTCGCAGTCGGTGGCGTCGGCGAGGTAGCCGGCCGGCGCGTCGCAAGCGACGGTCGTGCTCGCCGCGTCGCCGTAGCCGTCGGAATCGCCGTCGGCGTACCACGTGGAGGCGTCGGTGGCGTCGGCCTCGTCGACGGTGCCGTCGCAATCGTCGTCGGCGCCGTTGCACACCTCGGTCGCGCCCGGGAAGACCGCGGCGCTGGTGTCGTCGCACTCTTCGCACGCGGCCCAGCCGTCGCTGTCGGCGTCGGCGTAGCCCGTGGAGCCGTCGCAGTTGTAGTCGGCGGGGTCGGCGCAGTCGGCCTCGGCGGCGCCCGGGTTGTAGGCGGCGTCGGCGTCGTCGCAGTCGCCCGCGACGGCAACCGTACCCGCCGGGGCGTCGCACGCGAGCTGGGCGGTGGTGTCGTCGCCGTAGGTGTCGCCGTCGGCGTCGGTGTACCAGGTGGAGGCGCTCGTGGGGTCGAGCGAAGCGTCGGCGTCGTCGACGAGCGTGTCGCAGTCGTCGTCGAGCCCGTTGCACACCTCGGTCGCGGCGGGGTGGATGTCGGGGCGGGAGTCGTCGCAGTCGGTGGCGTCGAGCACCCAGCCGGGGCCGGGGTCGCACACCAGGGCCGAGACGGCGGGGTCGCCGTACCCGTCGGCGTCGAGGTCCAGGTACACGGTCACCCCGGCGCTGGCGTCGAGCGAATCGTCGTCGTCGTCGGTCAGGGTGTCGCAGTCGTCGTCGACGTCGTTGCAGACCTCGAGCGCGTCCGGGTTGACCGCCGGGTCGCCGTCGTCGCACTCGGCGCACGCCGCGTAGCCGTCGCCGTCGTTGTCGGTGTAGCCGACGAACCCGTCGCAGTTGTAGTCGGCGGGGTCTTCGCAGTCTTCTTCGGTCGCGCCCGGGTTGTAGGCCGGATCGGCGTCGTCGCAGTCACCGCCCTGGTCGACCGCGCCGTCGGGTGCGGCGCAGTCCCACGTCTCGGACGCGTCGTCGCCGTAGCCGTCGCCGTCGAGGTCGGTGTACCAGGCGGTGGACTCGAGCCCGTTGTCGACGACGCCGTCGCAGTCGTTGTCGAGGTCGTCGCAGATGTCGTCTGCGCCGGGGTAGATCGTGGCCTGCGTGTCGTCGCAGTCGTCGCCCACGTCGGAGTAGCCCTCGGGCCGCTCGCAGTAGCTGTCGCCCGAGTCGGGGTCGCCGTGCCCGTCGCCGTCCGCGTCGGCGTACCAGGTGTCCGCCAGGCCCACGTCGGGGTCGCTGTCGTCGCAGTCTTCGTCCTCGTTGAGGCCGTCGGCATCGCGGTCGGGGACGTACTTGGTCTCGCCGTCCTGGCGACACGCGGCGAGGCTCAGGGTCAGGGCGAAGAGCGAGAGTACGCGCACGGGGGCTCCACGGGGCCCTCAGTGTAGCGTCTCCCGGAATAGGCCGCCCGCCCCTCCGCATGCACCTCCACCGCGCGTTCTACGTCTCGCAGCTCGCTTCGATGGCGGCGCTCATGCCGCTGCTCGGGGGCCGGTTCGAAGCGGCGGGCTTCGACGGACTGACCATCGGCCTGTTGATGGCGATGTTCCCGGCGGGGCGCCTGTTCGCGGCGCCGCTCTGGGCGCTCCTCGCCGATCGGTACCGGGTGGCGGGGCTGGTGCTGCGGCTCGCCGCGACCGCGAGCGCCTTGGCGGGGATGGTCTTGGCGCGCGCCGAGTCGGTCACGACGCTGGCGGCCTGCCTCTTCGTCTTTTCGGCGCTCCGGGCGCCGATCGGCTCGGTGCTCGACGCGTTCGTCCTCCAGGACCTCGTCGATCGCGGGCGGCCGCGCGAGGAGTACGGCCGGGTGCGGTTGTGGGGGTCGGTGGGCTTCATGGGGGGGGTCATCGTTGCGAGCTACTGGGCCCGGTGGCCGGTGCCGCCCCACCTCTTCGGCGACGTGACCCTGCTGGCGTCTGCGGCCCTCTCCTTCGGCTACCCGTGGCGCGGGTCCGGGGGGCCGGCGCCGATCCTGCCGGCGCTCCGCGAGCTCGCGGCGAGCCCGTTCCTGGCGCCGTTGTTGCTGACCGGGGCGCTGCAGGCGTTGACGGTGTCGGTGTACGACACGTTCTACTCGGTGCACGTCACGGCCCTCGGGCTGCCGCCGATGGTGGTGGGGGCGTCGATCGCGGTGGGCGTGACCTGCGAGGTCGGGCTGATGGCGCTCGGACGCCCGTTCCTCGAGCGGCTGGGTCCGACGCGCGGGCTCCTGCTCGCGACGGTCTCGGGGGTGCCGCGGTGGGTGGCCACCGCGACGGTCACCGACCCGGTGTGGCTGGTGGCGGTCCAGGCGTTGCACGGCCTGGGCTTCGCGGCCTTCTGGTTGTCGGGCGTTCAACGCCTTTCGCAGGCCGCCCGGGTCGAGATCGCCGCGTCGGCCCAGAGCTTGTGGGCGGCGTCGACGTACGGCTTCGGCGCGCTCGTAGGGGCGGGCCTCGCGGGCTTCGCGCGCCAGCATGTCGGGAGCGAGGGCATCTTCTGGATGCTCGCGGCCGTGTCGAGCTTCGCCTCGGTCGCGGCGGTGTGGTTGTGGCGGGCGGATCGGCCGCCGAAGGGGTGAACGCGGGGGTTTCGGGCGGCGCCGGGTTCCCGTCCCGAGCTCGATCGAGGCGGGCCCGGCGCCGCGCGGCGAACGGTGACGGTTGCGCGGCGAGCGGCGCCGCTCAACGGGCGAACGCCGCGAATCGCAGCGTGCGGCTCGGGGCGACGGTTGCGCGGCGAGCGGCGCCGCTCAACGGGCGAACGCCGCGAATCGCGGCCTGCTCGGCGAGTGCCGCTACTGTCGCGACACATTCCGCTCGCCGCGGCGACACAACTCGGATCTCTCGCCCCAGAGATCGGAGTTCTGTCGCCGGGCGGGGCGGCTCGGGGCGACGGTTGCGCGGCGAGCGGCTGCGTTGCGACGCGCGACGCGCGAGGCGGAAATCCTCCGGAAATTATGACCCACAAGCGCCGCCGGATTGCCGCGAGGCGGACATGAGCCATCGGGGATTTCCGATTTTTGCCCTCCGGAGCGGGGGCCCCCGGCCTCCTTCGACGCTGCCACGCTCACCGAGGCTCGCTCGGAGTTCGACGCCGTCGCGCGTCGCCACCGGCCGTCGCGCGTCGCGCGTCGCCACCCGCCGTCGCGCGTCGCCACCCGCCTCCGCCGCCACGCTCACCGACCTTGGGCCGGTTGCGCCCCTCGTCGCTCTCACCTCCGTCGCCGCGCCGGTTCGCCGCCGTCGCCACGCCCACCAAAATACCGCTCGAAGCTCGACATCGCCATGCTAACCGACCTTGGGCCGGTGCAGCAAGACCCTCGCGGTTCGGCGTCCCCCCGTTGTGCCAGACGCCGCCGCTCGGTGGCCGGTTCGGTGACGCGGCGGGTGACGGGTCGGGTGGACGTGGCCGAGCGGAGCGCCGGGTCGCCGCGTGCGGCGACCCGGCGGGGGAGCGCGCGCCAATTCCCCCCGGCCCCGCAGGACCCGGGGCTGACCGCGTCTCTGCGTCCTCGGAGGCCGCGTTTCCCCCCCGAGAGACGCCGACCCGCGCCCCGGGTCGCCGCGTCTTGCCCGGCCCCGAAGCCGCCTATAGCGACTTGCGCGGCGACAACAACAAGCCGGCGAGCAGGATGCCGCCCACCAGCGAGCCGGCGATGGCGGTCATCGAGAAGGCCGCGCCGACGCCG
>SXOM01000675.1 GCA_005776735.1 Pseudomonadota bacterium | reverse complement strand
GGTCGGGGCGGTCGCCGCCGCGCCGCCCCCGCCGGCGCCAGCGCCGAGCGCGGCCGTCACGCCCCCCGCCGGTGCGGACACCCGCGCCGAGGTCCTCCAGCGGCTCGTCCGCGTGGTGGCCGAGAAGACCGGCTACGAGCCCGGCGAGGTCGACCCCGCCTACGAGCTCGAGGCCGACCTCGGCATCGACACCGTCAAGCAGGCCGAGATCTTCGCCGAGGTCCGCGACGCATATGCGCTGGACCGCGACGACTCGTTCAAGCTCGCCGACTACCCAACGGTCGAGAAGCTCGCCGGCTGGCTCGCCGACCGGGTCGCGGCGAAGTCCGCAGGCAGCGCGCCGGCGCCCGCGCCGGCCCCACGGTTCGCCACCGTCGCCCCGCCGGCGCCCGCGGAGCCCGAGCCCGAGCCCGAGCTGGAGCTCGAACCGGAGCCCCCGCCGGCCGATCCCGACGCCCTCCCCGCCGACTTCCGCGTGCGGCGGGTGGTCCGCATCCACCACAGGAAGTTGCCCATGAGCACGCTGCGTGGGCAGGTGGTGTGGGTGCTCGGCGGCGGGCCGCTGGCCACCGCGTTGCGCGACGAGATCACCACCGCCGGCGCCCGCTCCGAGGGCGACCCCGACGTGGTGATCGACTGTGGTCTCCCGGTGCTCGAGCTCTTCGCGCAGGCCCAACGCCTCGACGCACAGCGGCCCCGCCAGTGGGTCGCGGTGGTTCAGCAAGGGGGGGGCCTCCGGGCCGCCCGCGACGCCGGCGCGCGCGCCGGCCTGTGCAAGGCGCTGGGGCGTGAATGGCCGGGCTGTCGCGCCCGCGTGGTCGCGGTGCGCGAAGGGTGGCACGAGATCGACGCGGCGCGCGCCGTGGTCGACGAGCTCGGCGAAGGCGACCGCGCCACCGAGGTGTGGGTCGGCCCCGGCGAGCGCGAAGTCGCGGCCCTGGCGGTCGAGCCGGTGCCCACCGAGGGGCACTGGCCGCCCCACCCCGTCGCGCTGTTGACCGGCGGCACCCGCGGCATCACCGCCCAGGTGGCGCTGGAGCTCGCCCGCCGGGGTCCGGCGACGATGATCCTGGTGGCGCGCACCGCCCCCGGCGCGGCGCCTCTGGACGAGGAGGGGATGCGCGCCCAGATCCGGGCCGAGCTCGCCACGACCGAGAAGCGGGTCACGCCGAAGATGATCGAGGACCGGCTCAAGCCGCTTCGGGTCGCCGAGGAGGCCCGTCAGAACGTCGAGGCCCTGCGTGCGCTCGGCGCCACGGTCGAGGTCCGCACCGCCGACCTCGCCGACGCCGACGCGGTCCGCGTGCTCGTCGGCGCGGTCCGGGAAGCCTACGGCCGCCTGGACCTGGTGGTCCACGGGGCGGGCGTGGAGGAGTCCCGCCTGTTGCCCGACAAGGACGAGAAGGCGTTCCGGCGGGTGTACGACGGCAAGGCCGAAGGCGGGCTCGCGCTGGCGGAGTCGCTGGAGCCGAACACGTTCTTCGTGAGCATGGGCAGCATCGCCGGCCGCTTCGGCAACGCCGGCCAGGTCGACTACAGCGCCGCGAACGAGGCGATGGCGCAGCTGTGCCTGGTCCGGCCGCGTTCGCTCCACATCGCGTGGACGGCGTGGGCGGACGTCGGGATGGCCGTACGCGGCGGGATGGAGCAGTTGCTCACCTCCCGTGGGGTCGAGCTGCTCCCGCCGCGGGCGGGCGCGCGTGTGCTCTGCGATCTGGTGGCCGCGGGCGTGTCGGGCGAGCTGGTGATCGCCGGCCGCCTGGGCGACTTCCAGTCCCCCGCCATCCACCCGTTCCTCGACTCCGTGGAGCTGGTGGGCGACCGGGTCCTCGCGCGCCGCACGATGTCCCTCGAGACCGACCCGTGGATGGCGGACCACGCCATCGACAACGTCCCGGTGCTCCCCGGCGTGATGGGCCTGGAGATGATGGTCGGCGCGGCCCTCGCAGCGGCCCCTCGCGGTCGGTACGCGGGGGTCGAGGACGTCACGTTCTCGGCGCCGCTCAAGCTGCACCGCGACGAGCCCGTGCTCATCGAGGTCGCCGCCGAGCCGGACGGCGAAGGCGGCTGGGCGTGTACGCTCCGCAGCACGCGCAAGCTCAAGAACGGGCGCGCGCAGACCACCACGCACTTCGAAGCGCGGGTGCAGCTCGGCGAGATGCCGCTCCTGCCCTCGCTGCCGTCGGCGTACTTCCCCGAAGAGCGGGTGTCGCAGCGGGAGATCTACCGTCGCTACTTCCACGGTCCGCGCTTCCAGGTCTTGCGCGGCGCCGAGGCGGTCGCGGTGCAGGGCCTCCTGGCCGAGGCCGTCGTCGAACACGGCCCGATCGCCGAGGGGCTATTGTCCGACCCGCTGGTGCTCGAAGCGGCGTTCCAGGCCGCGGGCCTGCACCGGATGGCGATCGACGGTGTCATGGCCCTCCCGTCGGCCATCGACGCGGTGGAGCTGGTGCGTGCGGCGGTGGAGGGGGAACCCCTCCAGGTGGTCGTACACGCACGCCAGGGCGCCTACGACATCGACGTGGACGGCTCGGAAGGCCGGGTGCTGCGTGTCCGCGGCTTCCGGATGGCCGAGAAGGGCCCCCTGCCGCCGGGCGACCGGCTGCCCACCCCGGCGGGGGGGTGGCCGAGCGCGTCGATCGCGGTGAGCGCCGACGCCGGCGCCCTCCCCGACGCCGAACGCGCGATGCTGACCGCGCGCGGCACGCCCAAGCGCCAGGCCGACCGGCTCGCGGGCCAGCTCGCCGCCAACCGGGCGGTGGGTGCGCTCTACGGGGGTCCGTTCTCGGTGGGGCGGGAGCCGGGGGGGCGCCCCGTGGTCGTGGGCGCGCCGGACGTCGAAGTGAGCATCACCCACGTCGACGGCGAGGCCCTCGCGCTCGCGGTGCGCGGCGCCCGCGCCGGCGTCGACATGGAGAACGTCGAGCCGCGCTCGGACACGTTCGCGGCCGAGTGGTTCACCCCCGCCGAGCGGGCGTGGGCGCGGGGGGCCGAGGACCGGACGGCGGTGTGGAGTGTCAAGGAGGCGGTGCTCAAGGCGCTCGGGGCCGGCATGGCGCTGAACCCCCGGGAGATCGAGGTCGTGGCGGTGGTCGACGGGCGCGCCGAGGTGCGCCTGAGCGGCGAGGTCGCGGCCACGCACCACGCGCTCGGCGGCAAACCGCTGCGGGTACGCGTGCGGGCACACGGCGGGCGCGTGGTCGCCACCGCGGTCTTCGCGGCCTAGGTGGCGTCTCCCTTTGCCCGCTGGCTCGGCCGCATGTGGGAGGCGGTGGAGAACCTCTGGGGCGCGGTGCGCGACCGGTTCCGCACCCAGCAGAAGCAGCTCCGGGCCGAAGCGCGGCTGTTGCAGGCCGAAGCGCTCCAGCTCGGGGTGAGCTTCTGGGAGGGCATCGACGGCCTGCCCTTCCAACCCCTACGCACCGCGTTCACACCCGTCCGCACCCAGTTCTACGGGCACGGCGCGTTCATGGGCGCGGGCCCTGCCCTCCTGGCCGACCGCACCTGGCGACGCATCCTCGGCTTCTTGATGCCGGACGTCTTCGAGGCGGTGAAGGCGTGTCTCGCCGCCGATCCCGACCCCGGCCGCATGATCCCGATGCTCGAGAACAACCCCGTCCTCGCCGCGTTCGGTACGCTCCGCGCCACCCTCACCACCCGCACCGACGAGGCCCCCAACCACCTCGCCGGCATGGAGTGGGACGTCTTCGTGGACCACCGCCTGTTGGACGATTGGTCGGCCGCGCGCACCGACCCGGACGCGCTCGCCGCGGTGATGAAGCGGGCGCTGGACACGGCGCTGGTCGCCCACGCCGGGGCATCCGACACTGTGCAGGAGTCCCTCGGGGTGTGCCAATACGACGACGTGCGCCGCACCCCGAAGACCGCCTTCGGCGGGGTGGAGATGGACGCCTGGGTGGACCTCTTCGGGCGGGCCCTGTACCTGGCCACCGTTCCGGACCTCGATCGGGCGGTTGCGGAGATGGCCGCCGAGGCGCGGTCGCCGTCGGAGGAGGCGTGCATGGTGCACACCTTCGCGACCCCGTGGTCGATGCCCCGGGTCGTCGAGCTGCACCGACGCATCACGGGCCGACCGTGGTTGTCGATCGTCGTCGACATCAAGTCCCTCCGGAGCACGCCGGCATTCCTCGCCGACCTGGTCCGCGAGCTGAACCGGCGAGGGGTGCACGTGGCCGCGGTCGGCTCGTTCCTGCACGAGGAGCTCGACGGAGTGGGCCTCACCGCGCAATCGGTGGGCGGGCGCGAGCTCCCGGGGCCACGCGAGGTCCTGTTCTTCCACTACGCCGGCGACCTTCAGGCGGCGTGCGATGCGGGCCTGGTGCGCGCCGGCCAGAGCGTGATGTTCAACGGCGCAAGCCTGCTCGACTGTGTCACCCGAGGCGAGGGTGAGCACGTCTACAGCGCGCGCCTCGGTGTGCTCGAAGACCTGGAGCGCTACCGGCAGCGGCACCAGCTCGAGGTCGGGTTCTACGTGCAGGAGGGCGACTGCGAAGCGAGCGCGGCGGCGGTCCTCTCCGACATCACCGACGCGCGCCCCGACACCTTCGCGCTCGGGTTCGCCTGGGGCGGTCTCCGCGACGAGGCGGGTCTCCCCGCCGCGGGCGAGCCGCGCGCCGGGTACGGCAGCCAACGCCTCTTGGAGTACGTGGGCAAGGCCCGGCAGTGGGAAGTCGGGGGTTAGGGCCCGCGGCGGCCGCGGGCTACCGGGCGTAGATCGCGAAGTCCCGGTCGCCCGACCCCGAGTCGACCGCGTCCTGCATCGCGTCCCGCACCCCTGGCAAGACCGCCAGCGGCACGTCGCCCGCGCTCTGGATCGCCAGCTCCACGTCCTTGAGCGCCATCGCGAGCTCGAAGCTCGGAGGATGGGTTGCCGACGCCAGGATGCGCGGGGCGATCATCGGCGTCCACCCCTGCGGTTTGAACCGCTCGAAGAACGCGATCACCTCGTCCGGTGGGAGGCCCTGGCCGGCGCCGACCTTCAACAGGTCGCCCATGACGCCGGTGAGCGACAAGAGCGCGCCGTTGCCGAGGAGCTTGTACACGGCGGCGTGGTCCGGCCGGGGACCGAGGTTCCAGACCTTCCCCGTCATCGTGGCGAGCACCGGCTCGAGCGCCTCGCCATCCTCGCCGCAGACCAGCATCAGCCCGGTGGCGCTGCGCGCGTTGCCCGGCCCCATGAAGACGGGGGCGTGGGTGTACCGGACGCCGGCGGCGCGCATCCGGGCGTACCGCTCCGCCACGCGGTGGGGCAGGTTGGTGGAGTGGTCGACCACCGGCGCATCGGTGGGACCGAGCGCGGCGAGCGTGGCATCGACCGCGTCGTCCGCGCGGAGGACCAGGTGGATGCGCTCCGCCGAGCCCGCGTCGCGGGGGTGGTCGAGCGCCACTGCGCCCCGCGCGAGCAGCGGCGCGAGCCGGGAACGCGTACGATTCCACACGCCAACGGCGTGTCCCTTGTCCAAAAGTGCTTCCACGAACCCACTGCCGAGCAGGCCGGTGCCGAGGACGGCGATCATGTCGACTCCACGAGGGACGCCCTCCTATCGGGTTAGCCACCCCTGGTGCGCCTCGACCTGTCCCGCGTCCTCCAGGACACGCTCCGTCACCTGCAGGCCCACCCGTCCGGCCACATCGCCTTCGGCCTGGTGGCCACGGTGGTCCTGCAGGCGTGCGGCATGGGGCTCGGCCTCGGGGGCAGCGCCGCGGTGTGGCTCGGTTCGCTGGCGACGATGGTCTTCGGCCCTGCGGGTTTGCTGGGGATCGTCGTGGGCGGCGCCTTCTTCGTGCTCGGCTTCGCTGCGCTGATGTGGCTCACCAGCGCGGCGTTCATGGCCTACCAGAAGGCCACCCTCGACGAGGTCGACGGGCGCGGCGACGTCGCGCTTGGCACGCTCCGCGGCGCGCTCCTGGGAAGCGTGGGCCTGTTGTGCGCGCTGTCCCTGGTGCAGTGCGGACTCGGGCTGGTCGGCTTGTGCCTGTGCTACGTCGGCATCTTCGTCACGTCGGTCCCGTTCCGGTTCGCGTGGTTGTTGGCGGTCGAGCGCCAGCTCGGCCTGGCGGACGCCCTCGCCGCCGCCTGGACTGCGTTCTGGGAGGCCCCCGCCGACCACCTCATCAGCTACGGCCTGATGATGCTGGTGATGATGACCCTCGGCAGCGTGCCCCTGGTCGGCCTGCTGGTGGCGTGGCCGTTCTTCGCCGTGGCCGAGGCCTTCACCTTCCGGCAGTTGTTCCCGCGCGGCGCCGACGCCCCGCTACCTTGATACGATGCGGCCATGCAGACGGTCGCCGCCCGGGCCGATGGCCTGACCATCCTGCGCCTCGCCTCCCCCGCCGACGGCGAAGCGTGGCGTGCGGCGTTCGCGGGCGCCTACCAGGAAATCTGGAGCGAGCCGCCGTACAACGAGCGCTTCTCCTCCGAGGAGGCGGGGGCCGTGCTCCCGCGCACGCTGCGCATCCCGGACCAGATCACGCTGCTCGCCGTGCGCGATTCAGGCGTGGTCGCGGGCTTTGCGATGGCGTACCCGGTGTCGAGCAAACCCGACGTCGTGCGCGACATCCGGGGGCTGTTGCCGATCGACCACACCTTCTACTTCGCCGAGCTCGGCATCATGGAAGCGTGGCGCCACGCGGGCCTCGCGCGCCAGCTCATCGAGCGCCGACTCGAACTGATCGACAAGACGCGGTTCACGCACGTGCTCCTTCGTACGAGCGCGACGAAGAACGCCGCCTACGACATGTACAAGCGGATGGGATTCGAGGACACCGGCGTGTACATGGAGGTGGCGAGCCGCCGCAACGACGGCTCGTTCCGGACCGACCGTCGCTTGTTCATGGCGAAGGTGCTCTGACCGACCTGGGGCCGGTGCAGCAAGACTCTCGCGGTTCGGCGTCCCCGTTGTGCCGAACGCCGCCGTCGGTGGCCGGTGCGGTGACGCGCCGCATCACCGACGCCACGCGCACCCAGCCCGGCTCGAAGTTCACCGCCGCCACGCTCTCCCAACCCCGTTCGAAGTTCGACATCGCCACGCTCACCGACCTGGGGCCGGTGCAGCAAGACCCTCGCGGTTCGGCGGCCCCGTTGTGCCAAACGCCGCCGTCGGTGGCCGGTTCGGTGACGCGGCGCTTCACCGACGCCACGCGCACCAGGCCGGGCGCGAAGTTCGACGTCGCCACGCTCACCAACATACCGTTCGAAGTTCAACATCGCCACGCTCACCGACCTGGGGCCGGTGCAGCAAGACCCTCGCGGTTCGGCGTCCCCGTTGTGCCAAACGCCGCCGTCGGTGGCCGGTTCGGTGACGCGGCGGGTGACGGGTCGGGGGGAATTGGCCGAGCGGAGCGCCGGTTCGCCGCTTGCGGCGAACTGGCGGGGGAGCGAGCGCCAATTTCACCCGGCCCGGCAGGACCCGGGGGTGACCTCGTCTCTCCAACGCCTCGTCAGGCGGATTGCTCCCACCGAAAGACGCCGACCCGCGCCCCGGGTCGCCGCGTCGTGCCCGGCCCCCGCTCACCGCGCCCGCAGCCGGTACAGCGTGCCGCCGTAGTCGGCCACGACGATGCTGCCGTCCCGGCTCCGCCCGAACGTGGAGGGGTGCAGCTCCGAAGCACCCAGCCGTTCGAGGGCGCCACCCCGGGCGGGCACCGCGAAAAACGTACCCGTGGCAAAGTCTGCGCACAAATACTTGCCCAAAAGGACCGACAACGTGGGATCGTGCACCACCATGCCGCCGGTGATGGAGGCGCCCACGTCGTGCCCGTAGGTGGCGACCGGCTCGACGAACGCTCCGGGGCAGGTGTCGCGCTCGTAACAACGACTGCCCTCCTTGTGGTTCCACCCGTAGTTGCCGCCGGCGACGCCGCGGTCGATCTCCTCCCAGCGGTTCTGCCCGACGTCGGCCCACCACAACGTGTCGCCGTCGAAGTGCATTCCCCATGGATTCCGCAGACCATAGGCCCAGATCTCGGGGCGGACCCCCGCCTCGGCCACGAACGGGTTGTCGGGCGGCACGGTGTAGGGCTCGGTGCGTACGTCCAGGCGCAGGATGCTGCCGAGCAGGTCGCTGCGATCCTGCCCCGTGCCGCGCGGGTCGCCCCCCGACCCGCCGTCGCCGACCGCAACGTAGAGCATGCCGTCCGGTCCGAACTGGAGGGGCCCGGAGTTGTGGTTCGCCCACGGCTGCTCGAACTCCAGGATGGCCAACTCGGATGCGGGGTCCAGGGTGCTGCCCCCGTCGGCGGAGCGGAAGCGCGCGATGCGGGTGTGCAACCCCGACGCGTCCTTGAAGGTGTAGTTGACGAAGACGCGCGGGTCGGTCGGCCACCCCGGTGAAAACGCCAGGCCGAGGAGGCCCGTCTCCCCGCCGCTCCGCACGCGGGACACGATGTCGAGCGCGAGCCGCGGCGCCGCGGCGCCCTCCACCACCCAGACCTTTCCCGGCTGGGAGGCCACCCACCACGCTTCGGGCCCCGCCGGCGGCATGGCGATGGCCGTCGGCTGCTCCACCGCCCCGATGCTCTCGAGCCGGAACGGCAGGGCCGCGTCGCCCCCCTCGGCCGCGCCCGAACACGCCCAGCCGAAGAGGACCGCGATCAACCGCGCACCACGAGCGTCGCGCCGCCCGCCAGGAGCAGGATGCCGAGGGCGCGCGTGGCGCTCATCGGGTGCAGGTCGGCCCCCACCCAGCCGAAGTGGTCGATCGCCGCGCTCACGACGAGCTGGATGGCGACCGTGAGCGCGGTGAACGAAGCGACACCGAGCGCGGTCACGCCCCGCGCGGCGAGCACCACCATCCCACACCCGATCACGCCGCCGAGCCACGACCACCACGGCGCCGTCGGGCTCGCGGCGACCCACGCCCGGCCGGTGAACGGCAGGAGGAAGATCGCCCCGAAGACCGCGCCCACGGCGTGCACCGCCCAGGAGCCGGGGAGGTAGCCGAGCGCCCGCGACAGGGCCTCGTTCATGCGGACGACGAACGGCAGGCAGAGCCCGAACAAGAGCGCGTGGACCAT
>SXOM01000674.1 GCA_005776735.1 Pseudomonadota bacterium | reverse complement strand
TGATACGTGGTCTTCATGCGAATCGAAGCCGCTACCCAACTCCATGAGCGCCTCCTCGACAACCGCCGCGTCCACCGCCAGGCCGAGCACGAGCTCGCCGTCCTGTTGGCCGAGCTCGCCGACCGCCGCCTCTATACCGAGCTCGGCTACGCCTCGGTCTTCGACTACGCCGACCGGGTGCTCGACCTCCCCGCGCGGCAGGCGCGCGACCTGATCCGGATCGGCCGCCACCTCCCCGAGCTCCCTGCGCTCGCCGCGGCGCTCTCCGCCGGCCAATTGGGGTGGACCAAGGCGCGGGAGATCGTCTCCGTCGCGACGCCGGACACCGAGGCCGCGTGGGTGGCGCGCGCGGTCGAGGTGTCGTCGCGGGTCTTGGAGCAGCAGGTGGCGGCCACGAAGACGGGCGAACTTCCGCCCGCCGCCGACGCGCAGGAGGACCGTGGCCCGGAGCGCCGCCGCATCGTCCTCGAGATGGACTCCGCCGACCTCGAAGTGCTGCGCCAGGCGCTCGGACGGATGCGCGCGCAGATGGGCGTGGACGCGGCCGAGGTCGAGGACGGCGTGCTCGTCGCCGCGCTCGCCCGCCAGTTCCTCGTTCACGACACGGAACCGGGTGAACCGTCGACGGGCGAACGGTACCGCTTCGTGATCGTGCAGGACGCCGTCACCGGCGAAACCCGCGGCGCGGTCGACGACGTCTCCGACACCGTCGTGGCCGAGGCGGCCTGCGACGCGGAAGTCATCGACATGCGCCCCGGCCCGACCCAGGGCCACTCCCGGCGCATCATCGCGCCGGTACTCCGACGCAAGCTGCTGCACCGGGCGGGATGGCGCTGCGAAGTTCCCGGCTGCCGCTGCCTCCAGTGGTTGGACGTCCACCACCTGTGCGCGCGCTTCGACGGGGGAGGAAACGAGGCGGAGAACCTCGTCGTCCTCTGCTCGGGCCATCACCGCGCCGTGCACGCGGGAGGCCTCGCGCTCGAATGTGGCGCCGATTGTCGCCTTACGGTGACCCATCGCAACGGCGACTCCCAGAGCGGTCCGCCGCGCGGCGCGCCGTAGCCTCTGTCGGGGCGCTCCAGGTCCATGCCGCGCCCCACGTGGGGCGCCGGTGCTCGTGACTCGAGTCCGGCGAGGGCGCCGGTACGGACGAGTCACCTTCGACGGCTTCGCAGCCACGGACCCTATTTTTCCGCTTCAAGGCCCACCAGCGTCTCATCGTGGCCTCGCCCACGTCGAAGCGGCAGGCATCATTGCTCCGTCAGGGGCAGCACTTGCGTTCGAGGCCGAGGGCTGGTAGCGTCCCACGCAGTGAGGGAGTCAACGCGATGGAGGATCGGATTCAATTGTGGCTGATCGGCGCCGGCGCCATCGGGTTCGCGTTCGGGTGCGGCCTGTTCAAGGACACCACCCCCGACGACGTGACGCTGAGCGCGCCCACGGTGATTTTGGGGAAGAACGCCGAGCGGGTTGAGGCGCACGTGGTGAACCGCGCCGACGAGCCCATCGCGGATCTCGCCGTCGCGTTCTCCGCCACGCCGAGCACGGTCGCCGAAATCTCTCCCAGCGGACTCCTCAAGTGTCGATCGAGCGGCGAGGTTGTGGTGCGCGCCGAGCATCACGCTTCGGGCGCGAGCTTCGCGCAAGAGGCAACCGTTCGGTGCCGAATCGTAGAGTCGATTCGCGGCCCCGGAAGCGTGGAGGTTGTCGTTGGCTCGCCGGAGTCGGCAAAGTACATCGCGATCTCCGACCTGGGCGCGCCGATGGATGACGTTCCCGTCGAGGTCACGGCCACGGATGAGACGGTCGCGCGGTGGTCCGACGGCAAGGTGACCGGCCTCAAGGCGGGAGCGACCCGCCTCCGGCTCGCTGCCGGCGGGATCAGCGGCGAGGCGGACATCGCCGTGTTCGAAGAACTCACGGTTCGGCTGGAGTTCGACAGCGCGAAGTCCAACGGCGATGGATGGGACTCCCAGCTTTCGGGGAGCGCCGCACCTGACCCGTTCATCCGCATCGATGGGCGTACCTACATGATGCGGGGCGGCGAATCCGAATGCAGCGACGCGTACCGCTGTGAAACGACCCTGCGAACGCAGAGCCCCGGCGCCGCGCTCGACATCGAGGTCTGGGACGATGACTTCAGCGACGACGACTACGCGGGGCACACGACGTGTTCGCGGGGTCGAGAGTGTCCGACCGGGCAGGGCGTGACTGTGTCGGTCAAGTGACGCTCCACCGCGCTCTCGCCGCCCGCGCGCCACCGCGTTCCCGCCGCCCGCGCGTCAGGGGCAAACACTGCGAATTGTGAAGCGGCGCTGCCACTCCGGCCGCGCGCGCCGCGCCGCGTGCTCCGCGCGCTCCGCCCGCTCCGCCGCCGTTCACCCCAGCGCGAAGAACGCCTCCGCCCACTCGAAGCGCACCCCCAGTCCGCGGGCGAACTCTTCGTCGCTCGGCAGGTCGCCCACCATCACGCACTGGTCGCGGTCCAGGTCCTCGGCCTCGATCCACTGCACGCCGAGGCCGGGCATGGGCTTGCGACACCAACACTTGATCTCGCCGGAGTCGTGCGGGCAGTACCGGACCGGGAGCGGTACGCCGAGCCCCGCGGCGGTGGCTTCGAACGCGGCCCGCACGGTGGCTTCGTCGGTGTCGCCCCGCGCGATGCCGCTCTGGTTGCTGACCCCCAAGAGCAGGTAGCCCTCGGCCAGCCGCGCGTGCAGCTTCTCCCGGCGGCCGGGCAACAGCTCGATGTCCTCGACGTCACGCGGGTACGGCGCGCCGCTGCGCGTGCGGCGCAACGTGCCGTCGATGTCCAGGAGCACCGCCTTGCGGCTCCCGGTCGGTCCCCGACGGAACGCGACCCGCTCCACCGTCGAGAACCCCTCGGCGATCGTCGGCACCTCGTGGGCCTGGAAGTAGTAGTGGATCGCGTACGGCGGGATGTCGTTCTCTTCGACCTTGCCGTACTCGCCAGGACCAAGGAGCCGGCCGTACCGCTGGAGCATGCGGCGGCACGCGTTGTACTGCGCCTCGGCGCGCGGCGTGTCGATGTGGACGCAGCGCGCCGCGACCCCCGCGGCCCGCGCGGCGGCGAGGACCGGCGCGCGGCTGGCGCGGCTGGCGTCGGTGTTGTCGAGCACCCAGCGCCGCCGGCCCGCGGCCAGACCCTCGGCCAGCATCCGGTTGAGCTTGTCGTAGGTGCCGCCCAGCTCGTCCCGGTTCAGGCGCCCGTACCCGCGGTCGACGAACGGCTGCACCCGCCCGGTCTTGCCGGCCCCGGGCGGCCCGCAGACGATCACCACCTCGTCGGCCCCGACGCGGAGCGGCATCCCCCGGTCGAGGGCGCCGAGCGTGTCGACGTCGAGCGCCAGCCGTGCCGCGGCGGCGCTGTCGGCGATCGACTCCGGCCGCGTGGCCCCGACCACCGGCAACAACCCCGGGAGGGCCAGTCGACCTTCAGCGCCAGCACCACGCTGCGCAGGGGAATCTGCTGGGCAATGAAGGTGTTGCGGTAGACGCTGTGATCGAACACCAGGTCCAGGGCCCGCTCGTCGGC
>SXOM01000673.1 GCA_005776735.1 Pseudomonadota bacterium | reverse complement strand
GCCGGTGGTGATCGCGGCGGGGAGGCGGACCAGCGCCACGTCGCCGCTGGAGTACAGCACCAGGTCCCACGCCCAACGTGCCACCAGGCCGGTGGCCGCGCCCAGCGCGCCGAGGACGGCCGACTCGACCACCCCGCGCGTGAGCTGCGCGCTGGTGACCGGCGCTTCGACGGCGGAGAACCCGAGCAGGGCCGCGGTGTGGGCCCGATCGAGCGGCAGCGGCGTGCCGTAGCCCGCCGCGCTGCCGAGGGGGCTGCGGTCGGCGAGCGCGCGCGCCGCGTGCAGGAGCGGCAGCGCGTCGAGCAGCGCCGCCGCGTAGCCGGCGGCCCACAGCCCGTAGGAGCTCGGCATCGCCGCCTGCAGGTGGGTGTACCCGGTGAGCGGCACGTCGCGGTGCGCTTCGGCGAAGTCGAGCCAGGCGTTGGCCAGCGCGTGCCACTCCTGCTCGATGGTGTCGAGCTCGTCGAGGGTCCACAAGCGCAGGGCGGTGAGCACCTGGTCGTTGCGGCTGCGCCCGGTGTGCACCTTGCCGGCGACCGGGCCGAGCCGGGCGGTGAGCCGCGCCTCGATGGCGGTGTGGACGTCTTCTTCGGCGGGGTCGATCGTGAACTGCCCGGCCTCGACCTCGGCGAGCACCGCCGCCAGCCCCGCGGTCAGCACGCCGGCCTCGTGCACGTCGAGCAGGCCCGCCGCGGCCAGGCCGTGCACGTGTGCCGCGCTCCCGACACAGTCGTGCGCCGCCCAGGCGAGGTCGACCTCGGGATCGTCGCCGACGGTGAACCGGTGGACCATCGTGTCGAGCTCGCCGCCCTTGTCCCACAGCCGTGCCATCACCCCTCCGCCGCGAAGAACGCTTCGATCGCCGCCTGGTACGCCCCGACCGCCTCGCGCACCATCGGGAGCTCCACCCACTCGTCGGCGGTGTGGCTGACCTCGGAGCGCCCCGGCCCCCACTTGACCGCGGCCACGTCGCGAAGGTGCGCCCAGTCCGAGAGCGTCGGCGACGAGAACGTCGCCGCCTGGGGCCGGGCCGCGCGCGCCGCGGCGAGGATGGCCGAGGCCGGCGGTGTGCTCACCGCGCGGAAGCGGTCGCTCCGCACGTGCACGGTGGAGGCCACGCGCGCCTGCACCAGCGCCGTCAGCTCCTCCGGCGCGTAGGCGTCGGTGGTGCGCAGGTCGACGGTCCACCGCGCCTGGCCCGGGATGACGTTGTGCCGTTCGCCGGCCTGCGCCACCGTCACCGCGTGGGTGGTGGCGCCCGCGACCGGGTGGCGCAGCGGCAGGTCGAGGGCCTCGACCGCGAGGATGTCGCGCGCCATGGTGTAGATCGCGTTGTCGGCGAGGTGGGGGCGGGCGGCGTGGCCGGCCCGCCCGCTCGCCACGCAGTCGAGGACCAGGAGGCCGTTCTGCGCCACCGCCAGCTCGAGCGCCGTGGGCTCCCCCACGATGGCCGCGTCGAGGGGGCCGAGCGCGCCGACGACGGTCTCGAAGCCGTTGCGGCCGGTCTCTTCCTCGGCGGCGGCGCAGAGGACCACGCGCCCGCGCCCGAGCCGCACCTGGGCGAAGGCCACCATCATCGCGGCCAGGCACCCCTTGGCGTCGTTGGCGCCGAGGCCGTACAGGCGGTCGCCTTCGTGGGTGGGCGTCCACGGAGGGCGCGTCCATTGGGCGGTGGCCGGGACCGTGTCGTAGTGCGACAAGAGCAGCAAGGTCGGACCCGGCGCCGCCGCCACGCGCTCGACCCAACGGTTCTGGCCGCGCGCGTGGACGGTGAGCCCGGCGGCGGCCGCCCAGTCCTCGAAGACCGCGACCGCGGGGCCCTCCTCGCCGGAGGGGCTCCGCGCGGCGACGAGGCGCTCGAGCAGGCCGACCACGTCGCCCACGGGGGCGTCAGTCCTCGTCGCGGCGGGCGACCAGCATCGTGCCGCAGCCTTCGTTGGTGAAGACCTCGAGCAGGAGCGCCTGGTCGCGGGTGCCATCGATGAGGTGCACGCGGGGCACGCCGCCCTTGAGCGCGTCGGTGACGGCCGCGAGCTTCGGCAGCATGCCGCCCGAGACCACGCCCTGGCGAATCAGCTCCTCGACCGTGCCGAGGTCGCCGTAGCTGACCAGGCGGCGGGGGTCGTCCTTGTCCTCGAGCAGGCCCGCGACCGAGGTGCAGACGATGAGCTTCTCGGCCTTCAGCGCCATCGCCAGGCGCGACGCGATCGTGTCGGCGTTGGTGTTGAGGAGGTTGCCCGATGCATCGGCGATGAGCGAACAGTACACGGGCACCGCGCCCGCATCGAGCAACAACTGCGGCAGCGCCGCGTCGACCGCGGTGATGTCGCCGACGAAGCCGAAGTCGACCTGCTGTTCGGCGCCGGTGCTCGGATCCCGCACGGTGCGCGGCGGCCGACGGATGCCGGTGACGCTGTTGCCATCGCCGCCCGAGAGGCCCACCGCCTTCACCCCGTGGGCGGCCAGGGCCCCCACCAGCTCGCTGTTGAGCTGACCGCGGAACACCATCCGCGCGAGCTCGAGCGTGCGCGCGTCGGTCACGCGGCGGCCGGCGACGACCTCCTTGGGCACGCCGAGCTTCTCGCACGCCGCGTCGAGCTGCGGGCCGCCGCCGTGCACCAACGCGACCCGGATGCCGACGTGGTGCAGAAGCGCGATGTCTTCGCACAGCGCATCCCGGGCGGCGGGACGCGCGAGCACGGCACCCGAGACCTTGATGACGAAGGTGCGGCCGCGAAACAGGCGAAGGTAGGGGTGCGCGTCGCGCAGCGAAAGGAGGCGTTCCATGGGGCCGCGGGGCTAACACGGTGCGCCCTTCACCGCGATGCCGACGTGGTGGGGACCGAGCCCGGGATTGCGCAAGGCCTCGTGGTGAGTGACGCTGGAGGAACGTGCTGACTCGTTGGCAGAACCCGCGCACCGCCCTGAGCTGGCTCCGCATGTTCCGGCTCGGACTGGTGGTGCTCACCGGCGTGTCGGTCGCCCTCCTGTGGGCCGCGGGGGTGGGGCCCGACCTCGGGCCGGTCGCATCGCTCTACGCGGGCGTGGCGCTCGCCGAGCTGCTGGAGCGACGTTGGGTGGCCCGCCACGACCACCACCAGTGGATCGTCGACGCCCACGCCATGTTCGACCTGTGTTTCTGGGTCCTGGCGATGCTGCTCAAGCGTGCCGGCGACCACCCGAGCCTCGACACGCTGGTCCTCTTCGTCATCCCCGCCGCCTTCGCGATGCCGGCGTCGCGCGCCTGGTTCTACACCGCGGCCATCATCCTGGTGCACAACCTGATGGTGCTCCTCGGGCCGCGCTTGTTCCCGCTCCCGGACGTGCCGCCGGTCCAGGTGGTCGCGCGCACCGTCGACCAGCTCCTGGTCTTCGACGCCTCGGTGGTCGCCCTCGCGGGATTCGTGATCTCCGTCCGGGCGGTGCTCGCCCAGCGCGAAGCGATGCTCCAGGCCGCGCTCGACGACCGCAGCCGCGACGATCGCCTCGTCGCCATCGGCATGATGGCGGCCGGCATCGCCCACGAGCTCGGCACGCCGCTGTCCTCGATCGACCTGCTGGCCGGTGAAGCGCAGGCCGAGCCCGAGGAAGCGCCGGCGCTCTTGACGACCATCCGGGGGCAGGTGCGCCGCTGCCGGGAAATCCTCGACCGCATCCGGGGGACCACCCACCGCACCGTCTCGCCCGAGGTCGAAGGGCTCGGCCTCCAGCTCCGGAACTGGGTGCAGGACTGGCAGCAGGCGGGCAGCAATCGGCGCGACCTCCAGGTCGAGCTCGGCCCCGGGACCGGAGACGCCGGCATCCGTGGAGATCCGGAGAGCTGGCGGGGCATCGTGTGGTCATTGTTGGACAACGCGCTGCGCGCGGGCGCGCCGATCACGGTCCGCGCGCGGGTCGACGGTGCCGACGTGCTCGTGGAGATCGACGACAACGGCGCCGGCCCGACCTCCGAGTCGTTGGCGCGCGCGGGGGAGCCGTTCTACACCCACTGGGACGACGGCGGCGCCACGGGGCGCGGGCTCGGCCTCTTCGTCGCCGCGTCGTTCGCACGCCGGTGGGGCGGCGATGTCAAATTGTCGCGTCGTGCCTTCGGGGGTGGGCGCGTTACGGTAACCCTGGTTCGACTCACCGCGAGGGCCCCGTAGGTGGACACGATCCTGGTTGTCGAAGATGACGAAGTGCATCGCGACGCGCTCGCGCGCACGTTGCGCCGTTCGGGCTTCTCGGTCCTCACGGCCGAAGGGGTCGTGCAGGCCAGCGCCGCCATCCGCCACCGGCTCCCCGCCGGCGCGGTGGTCGACATGCGGCTGGGCGACGGCGACGGCATGCAGGTCGTGCGCCTGTTGGCGTTGCGCGCACCGTTGTGCCGCACCATCGTGCTCACCGGCTACGGGTCCATCCCCGCCGCCGTCGAGGCGGTGAAGTCGGGCGCGGTCGATTTCCGCACCAAGCCGACCACGCCAGAAGAGATCCTCGCGGCCCTCCGGCGTGCGCTCGCGGCGCCGCTGCCGGCCACCGAGCTCGAGGACGTGGAGCGCGAGCACATCCGCAAGGCGCTCGAGGGCACCGACGGCAACATCTCGCACGCCGCCCGCCGGCTGGGCCTGCACCGCCGCACGTTGCAGCGGAAGTTACAGCGGCTCGAGGGGGCCACCAGCACCCCGCCCGAGGACGACGAAGACGAGCCCATCGAGCGGGGCGACGAGTAGACTTCGGGCCGGCGCGCCGGGACCGTCCCGAGGCGCGCCGGGTCCAGTGCGCGCCGGGCTCCTGCCGTGGCGCGCCCCTGGTGGCGGCTACAGCAGCCAGCTCAACAGGAGCGCCGCCTGGACGGGTTCGCGGTTGGCCGCCTGCGGCACCACGCGCGACTTGGGGCCGTCCAGGACGCTGTCGGTGACGATGACGTTGCGGCGCACCGGGAGGCAGTGCAGGAACGCGGTCGCCGAGCGCATCGCTTCGTCGCCCACGGTCCAGTGGCGGTTGGCCGCCGCGAGCTCGGCGTGCCGGTCGCGGTCGGTGGCCGCCCACCCCTTCGCGTAGACGGCGAGGGCCCCCTGGGTGGCGGCAGCCTGGTCACGGGTCAGGGTCAACTTCGCGCCCGTGTCCCCGGCGAAGCCGGCGACGCGCTCCATCTCCTCGGCGTCCAGGTCGAACCCCTCCGGGCACGCCACGTGCAGGTCGGCGCCGCCGAGGATCGCCGCGCGCACGACCGAGAGCGGGACGGCCTGCGGGAGCGGCTTGGGGTGCGGCGCCCAGGTCAGGCACACCTTCTTGCCCTGGAAGCTGTTGCCGCCGCCGAGGTCGGCGAGGGTGAGCTGGTCGGCGAGGCCCTGGCACGGGTGCGCCAGCGCCGACTCGAGGTTGATGAGCGGCGCGCCGGCGTAGCGTGCGAACGCGCGGATCACGGTCTCGTCGCGGTTGTGGGCGCGCGGGAACGCCCGGACGGCGAGCACGTCGGCGTAGGTGCTCAGGACCGGCGCCGCCTCCTTGACGTGTTCGGCGGTGTTGCCGTCCATCACCACGCCTTCGTCGAACTCCATCTTCCAGGTGCCTTCGCCGCCCTGGAGGTACACGAAGTGGGCGCCGCAGCGGCCGGTCGCGACCTCCATCGAGGTGTGGGTGCGCAGCGACGGGTCGAAGAACAGGCCCGCCACCGCCCGCCCGAGGAGGGGGCGCATGCGCCCGATCTCCAGGCGGTTGGCCCGGTAGATGCGCGCGACGTCGAGGAGCGCGCGCGTACCCTCGACGCCGGGCTCGAGGCCGTCGAGCAGGCGGGTGCCGCGCCAGTGTTGCCGGACGCGGGCGACGGCTTCGTAGAGGCGGGTTTCGAGGGTGGGGGTCATCCGAGGCTCCGAAGTGCGGAGGCGAGCTCGTCGATCGCCTCGAAGGGAAGGTTCAAAGGAGGCATCAGTCGCATGACGGTGGGGACGTCGCTGCCGCCGACGATGAAGCCGCGCTCGCGGAGCGCCGCCACGCGCGGCCGGACCGCGTCGGGGAAGCACAGCCCGAGCAGGCCGCCGTGCCCGCGCACCTCGCCGGGGAACGCGGCGCGCACGCGCGCCTCGACCTCGCGGGCTCGCGCGACCAGGCCTTCGGCGCGGATCACGTGCTGGGTGGCGAGGAGCGCCGCGGAGGCGAGGGGACCGGCGCCGAACGTCGTGCCCTGATCGCCGGACTTCACCCCGGCGGCGATGGCCTGGTCGACCAGGGTGACGCCCACGGGGAAGCCGCCCGCCGCGCTCTTTGCGCTGGTCACGAGGTCGGCGCGTACGTTCCAGAAGTCGGCCGCGAAATTGGCGCCGAGGCGGCCCCACGCGGTCTGTACCTCGTCGAGGATCAAGAGCGCGCCCACCCGATCGCACTCGGCGCGCAGGCCATGCAGGAACTCACGCGTCGCGGTGCGCATGCCGGCCAGGGATTGCACCGGCTCCAGGATCACGGCGGCGACGCGCTCGTCGAGGGTCGGGACCTCGCCCCACGGCGCGAAGCGGGTGTGACCGTACTCCGGCAGGGCGTACCGCCGGTACTTCTCGGAGTGGGTGACCGCCAGGGCCCCGAGCGTACGCCCGTGGAAGCTGCCTTCGAAGGCGACGACCTCGGGCCTGCCCGTGTGGTGGCGCGCCAACTTCAGCGCGGTCTCGTTGGCCTCGGCGCCGGAGTTGCTCAAGAAGACGCGGCTGAGGTTGGCCGGCGCGAACTCGACCAGGGCCCGACAGGCCGCGGTGCGGACGGGGCAGTAGACCACGTTGCTGTAGAAGACCAGGCGCTCGGCCTGTTCGGCGACGATGCGTCGCCACGTCGGGTGGCTGTGCCCGATGAGCGCCACGGCGTGACCGCCGTAGAAGTCCCAGTACCACCGGCCGTCCGCGGTCTGCACGCGGCTGCCTTCGCCGCGCACGACGTCCAGCGGCAGCTTGTCGTAGGTGGCGAGCTGCCAGTCGCCTTCGGGACCCGGCGCGCCGACGAGCTGGTCGAGGGTGATGGGGTCGTTCACGGTACGGCTCCGATACGGTCCAGGCCGAGCTGCATGGGCCAGCCCATGCGGAGGTTGAGGTTGGCGACCGCCTGCGTGGCGGCGCCGCGGCACAGGTTGTCGATCGCGCACTGCACGACCGTCACGCCGTCGCCTTCGATGACGCCGATGTCGGCCCGGGCGCTGCCGACCACGTGCAGCACCTCGGGGGGCGCGCGCAGCACCCGCACCAGCGGGTTGTGCTGGTAGAAGCCCTCCCACAGCGAGGCCGGCACCGCCGGGAGCGTGTAGGTGACCAGGATGCCCCGCCGGAACGGCCCCGACATCGGCACGAAGTCCAGGCGGATGCCGCCGATGGCGTTCTCGACCTCGGGCACGTGCTGGTGGCCGAGCACCTTGTATGCCCGGAGGTTCTCGGCGCGGACCGGGTGGTGCGTGGTGTCGGTCGGAGTGGCGCCGCTCCCGGTGGAGCCGGTGACGCCCACTGCCGCGACGCGCCCGGACATCTTGCCGGCCAGGGGCAACAACGCCAGGCTCAGCGCGGTGGCGAAGCAGCCGGGGTTGGCGATGCGGTCGGCGCCGAGGAGCCGCTCGGGGCCGAGCTCCGGGAGCCCGTACACCCACGGGGGGCCCGGCCGCTCGAAGCCGTAGTGGCGACGGTGCTGGTCGGCGGGGAGGCGGTGGTCGCCGCTCAGGTCGATCACGCACTCCGCCGCGAGCGTCGGCGCCAGGCGGGTGGCCTCGCCGTGCGGCAGGCACAAGAAGTACACGTCGGCCGCGGGGGGCTCGGCGGTGAGCACCAGCTCGTGCCCGTGGAACTGCGGCCACAGCTCCGCCAGGCGCTTCCCGGCGTGTTTGTGCGCGGTGGCGCCCACCACCTCGACCGCGGGGTGGCCCAGGAGCCAGCGCAGCGTCTCGGCGCCGGTGTACCCGGACGCGCCGAGCACCGCGACGCGGACCTTCTCACGCACGGCGCGCGGCCTCCACCAGCTCCGCGACGCGCCCGGCGAGGGCGTCGCCCTGGCTGCGGGCGTTGATGGCGGGCAGGCCCAGGCGCTGCTCGACGAAGTTGCGCCCGACGGCGTTGTCGGTCTGCGGGCCGGAGATGACCGACAGCTCCAGGTCCAGGTCTTCGCGGAAGTTGCGCGCCGCGCCCCACGCGCCGACGGGGTCGTTCGCGCACAGCACGTGCACCTTCGTCAACGACATCAGGTCCTTGGCGCGGAGGATCTCTTCCACCCCGTACTCGCCCATGATGCCGTCCCCGAGCTCGACCACGATGACGTCGACCTTGACGCCGTGGAGCGGCTCGTTGAGCGCCTTGACGATGCCCCGCGCCACCGGCAACGCCGTCTCGCGCTTGGTGGACACGATGCCCGCGTCGTTGAACGACAGCGCCCGGATCGCGCCCACGTCCTCCATCTTCAGGGTGTCGCGCCGCAACGACACGCCCGTGAGCTTGGCCGCGCCGACCTTGAAGCCGCGCCGCGTGAGGCCGCGGATGACCTCGCACGCCGCGAAGGTCTTGCCCGCGTTCATGCAGGTGCCGGTGATGGCCACGATCGGCACGCTGGCATCGACGTGATCGGCGCTCGGGAGCGCGTTGGTCTTGATGCTCGCCGGCACGCCGCGCCGCTCGCCCAGGTGGGGGAACGTGAGCACCTGGCCCAGCACCTCGACTCGGCACGCCGGCCCGACGTCGGGGTTGAAGCTCGTGCACTGGCCGATGACCCCGCCGAGGTTGAGCAGGTGGAGCGTGTCGCCGACCTTGACCTCCTTGGGCACCACGCCGGTGTACCCGTGCAGCGCCCGCCGTTCGCCGAGGACGCCGGCGATGATGTCGCCCTCGTTCACGGTCGCCATGCGCCCGTGGACGTCCTCGACCTCGTTGTAGACGCTCTTGCGGTCGAGCGCCCGCACCGCGAGCACGCTGCCCTCTTCGGCCACGATCGCCGAGCTCAGCGTGACCTCACGCGCCAGCTTGCAGTTGCGCGACGCAGACGCGATCTTGTTGAGCAACACCTTCACGGCGACCCCCGGGAGGCCGCGCGTCTATGCGATTGTGCCCCACCCGCAACCTGTTTGATCGGGCGCCGCGATGCCGGCCGGCCCCCGCGCGCTTCGGGACGGGCCTACGGCATCGCCCCGAGGCGCTCGACGCGGAAGCCCGCTGCGGTGAGGCGGGCGAGAAAATCTTCGACATCCGTGGACTGATCGAGGATGGCGCGGAGCTGCGACTCGCTCGCCGCGTCGTGGGCGCCGGCGCTCAGGAAGGGGTGGCTGGGCACGTGGCCGTCGGGCGGGGGCGGGGCGGTGCTGGTGAGCGGGCCGGGCTCGGCACGGACGGTCAGGACGAGGTCGGCGCCGGCGTAGACTTCGTAGGTGGCGATGGGCGGCACGGCGGGCTCCGGAGCGTGGCAGGCGAAGGCGGCGAGCAGGAGAGGGAGACGACGCATCAGCGGGCGGGTTGCGCTTCGGGTGGCGCACCGTAGAGCCGCACCAGGAAGTCGAACATCGGGCGGTCGTTGGTCCGCAGCCACTCGGCCCCGTTGTTGCCGACGCGGCCGTTCTCGCCGAAGAAACAATTGGTGGCCTGCGCGAAGTACTCCTGGTCGTTGGACGCGCCGTAGGCCTCGGTCCACGGGCCGCCGGCCGCGCGCCGGGCCTCGTACAACGCCGTGATCTCCCGACGCTCGGCGCGCCCCAGGCCCTTGGACTGGATCGTGTGTGCGAATTCGTGGAGGCCGATGCTGTAGCCGCTGCCGTAGCTGTCGTTGTCGGGCTCGACCTGGACGAGGTTCTCCTCCGGCACCGCGATGGCCCACATGCCGCCCGACGCCCGCATCCCGCCGGCGCCGCGGACCTGCTCCCAGGGTCGGCCGTCGAACGTCGTGCCGCCGCGGAGCGCGCTGAACTCGGGCAGCTCGGTCATCGGACGGCCGCGGGGCACGATCACCAGGGCCACACCGGCGTCGGCGAGGCGCTCCTGCACGTCGGGGCGCGTGCCGAGGGTGAGGGTGACGAACCGTTCGCACGCGTCGAGGGCGCTCGGCGACACGTCGGTGCCGAGGATGCGCACCCCGAGCACGGTGCGCTCCTGCCGGCCCGGCTGGGTGGGCGCCGGGTTGGCGACCTTCAGCGGGCGGCCCCGCGTCCACGCTTCGTCGCCACTGGAAGCCGTCTGCTCGCCGGCCTGTTGCCCCAGGCGCTCTTGCAGCGCGGCGTTGCCCAGGCGACCCTGGGCGGAGCGGTCGGCGCCGGTGGCCGCCTCCGGGGCGCGGGTCCGGCGGTCCTGGTGCATGGAACGGCTGAGATCGGGCACGGGTCGCTCCCGGGCGGAGTGTAATCCGGGGTGGGGGACGCGCCGTGACCGGCCGCTCGTCGGGCCGAGGCCGGCGCGCGTCCCAGGCGCCGAACGAATACGTCGCCGGCATGTTCGTGCTCCTCGCCTTCGCCGCCCTCGCCGGGGCCGCCCCCGCTGCGCCGCCGCTCGACCTGCGGGTGGAAGGCGTGGTCGAGTCCTGCCTCGTCGGCGAGGTCGACGCCGCCTGGGTCGCGGCGCTGCTCGCGCCCGAAGGCCTCGTGTTCGCGGGGTCGGCGATGGTGTGCGGAACCGACCTGGAGTGGTCGGGGACTCGGTTTCAGGAGGCGGTGTTCGTCGTGGCCACCGCCCCGGTCGGCGAGCTCGGGGCGGGGTGGTTCCTGGTGTCGGCGCTCAACTCGCGGCCGTTCTTCGCGTGGGTCGAGCGCACCAAGAACCGGTCGCCGTACTGGCCAGGGCGCATCGTGATCGACCCCGGGGACCACTACGCGCGGATCACGGTCGGCGGTCGGCGTGCGGGGATCTTCGAGGCCACCTCGGCGGGGGGCGAGGAGGTCGTGCGCTCCGACGAGGGGTTCCGGGGTCCCATCCACCTTCCGGGGCGCGCCTGGTTCGCGGCGGAGTTTTCGGGGGACCAGGAGAGCTGGGCGTTTCGCACGGTCTCGTCCACGTTCGTGGTGGCGCCAGGCGGCACCGAGCCGTTCGCGGTGGCGTTGGAGCGGTCCGCGTTCCAGCCACGGGAGTGGTCCGTACGGGAGCAGGCGGTCCACGCCAAGTCCGGGACGCAGGCGGTGCGCCCGTAGCGGGCGCGACCTGCGCGCGCGCAACCCGACGCGACCCGTTAGTTTCCGCGCATGCTGCTCTTGGTTGTCTCGGCGCTCGCCCTCCCGGTCATCCCCAAGCCCGAGCCGCCCGTCGTGTCGGCCCCGTGGCCGATGGTCCGTTCGTGCACCTCGGCGGGGCTCGCGATCTACGTGGCCTCCGACGAGCCCGACGGGGTCGCGTCCGTGGTGACGGTGGTCGAGGCGGGGATGCGCTACGAACCCCCGGGGAAGGCTGGCCTCGCCCACCTCTTCGAGCATCTCTGGTACCGCTCACGGGCGCGTCCCGGCGAGTCCGTGCGCGAGGTCGTCGATCGCGTGGGGGTGCACAACGCGTACACCGACCCCGACACGCTCACCTTCGCGGTGGAGGGCGCCCCCGACGAGCTCGATGCGATGTTGGCGCTCCAGGGCGCGTTCTTCACCGACCCGCTCGCCGGCGTGGGGGAGGCCGAGTTCGCGGCCGAACGGGCGGTGGTGCAGCGGGAGCTCGAGTCCGGCGACGACGAGTTCGGCCGGTCGGCGGTGCGGTACGTCTTTCCACGGCTGTTTCCGGCCCCGCACCCCTACGCGCAGGCCTATTCGGAACATTCGGGCGGGGTGGCGGCGCTGACGCTGGCCGATGTCCGGGAGTTCGCCGCCGCGCGGGTACGTCCCGAGTTGGTGAGCTTGTACGTGCGCGGAGCGCCCATCGGGAGCGTCGAGGAGACGCTGGTGCGTGTGCTCCCGGCGCGTGTGTTGTCCGCGACCCCCGCGGTCCCGTGTCCGGCCACGGTCGAACGGGGACCCGAGCCGGGGCTGCCGCTCGCGCCCGCGCCGCTGGTCTCGCGGTCGCCGTCGCCGCCTCGCGTGTTCGTCGGCTTCGCGGTGCCGGGCGGGTGGGCGGGCGAGCACGACCTCGCCGAGTTGGCGATCCCGGTGCTCGAGTACGCGCTGGCCTCTGGTTTCGGGGGGCGCGATCTCTGGTTCTGGCCGACGTGCTCGCTGGTGGCGGCGCGGCTCGGCTCGGCCGTCCTCTGCGAACAACCGGTCGACGACGACGCGCAGGTCGCGGTCGCGTCGACGGCGATGGCGTCGGGCCTGCGCATGCTCCAGGACCCGGACCGCATCAAGTACTTCGGCGCCGGGCCCGACCGGTTCGGGGGGGCGCGGGTGGGGGCCCAACTGGCGATCCTGCGGACGCACGGCGGACGGACGGCCCCGGTGACCCACCACGCGATCGACGCGTACCGGGCGGCGCACACCGACCGCGGCGGGCACGGGCTCGACGCGCGGCTCGCCGAGCTGTCGTCGTTCGAGTGGGGGCACGTCACCGCGTTCGCCCAGCGCTGGTTCACCAAGGAACGTGCGGTGTGGGCGACCGTCCTGTCGGGCTCGAACGCCGCCGCCGTACCCTCGGCGGTCGTGCGCACGACGGCAACGGCGTCCCGCGTCGAGGTGTCGGCCGAGGCCGTGCGAAAGCGGGCCCTCCAGCTCGAGCTCCGGACCGAGCGCCTCGCCAGCGGCGTCGAGGTCGTGCTCCTCCCCGACTCCCGCATGTCCACGGCGCGGGTCGAGCTCGTGGTCCGTGGGGGGGCCGGCGCCGAGCCGGTCCGGGGGCTGATGGACGTCACGGCCTGGCGTGAGACCTGGTACGCCCGGAACATGGGCTACGATCCGTCCGCGCTGGCGCGGGCCGAAGGGGTGGTCCCGTACGAACGGAGTGGCCCCCGCGAGGTGGCGTTCGTGTTCGACCTCGCGCCCGCCCGCGAAGGTCGCATCTTCCCGATGCTGGTGCGGCGCCTCGGCGCGGTCGAGCTGCTCGACTCCAAGGCCGATCCCGCCGAGGTGGTGGGGCTTGCCACCTACCGCGCGTCCGATGGGGGCGACGTGGTCCGCCGGCTGGCGGCGCAGCGGCTCTACGGCGCGGGGGTCTTCCCGGTGCACGCGGACTGGTCGGCGGCACAACGCCTGGGCGATCCCCGCCTTCTGCAGTCGCTCCTCGCGATGCGCCGACCGGAGTGGTCCACGGTCCTCGGGGTCGGAAACATCGACGCCGAGGCGCTCCTCGCCGAAGCGCGGGCGGCGTTGGGCACGTGGCCCGCGCGCCTCCCGCCGGCACCGACGCCGCTCCCGCCCCTGGTCGCCCAAAAGGGCGATGCTCGGCGCGGCGTTTACCTGCGGGACGAACGCCGCGGCGGCGTGCGCCTCGCGGCGGCGTGCGACCCCGGCGCGGACCGGTTCCCTGCCGAGCGGGCGTTGGCGCTGTGGCTCGACGAGCGCGCCAACCTCGTGGCGCGGGAGCGCGCCGGCCTGAGCTATGGCCTTCGCGTCGCGGAGTGGGAGCTCGCGGCCACGCCGAGCTTCACGCTCTTGAGCGGTGACGTCGAGCCGGTCGGCCTGGGCTCGGTGGTGGCGGCGCTGGTCGGGGAGCTCACCAGCGGCGCGCAGACGGTCACCGACGCCGACGCCCGGCGCCTGTCCTGGCTGGCCGCCACGCGCGAGCGCCTCCTGGCCTCTTCGCCGCGGGGGCTCGCCCTGGTCTTGCGGGAGCGTGCGCTGGCGTCCGACCGCGACGGGTGGTTCTCCCGGCGGGCCGACGCCTACGCCGCGTTCGATGGGGCCGCGCTCCGGCGGGCCATCTCCACCTGCGCCGACACCTTCACCTGGGCGGCGCTCGGACCGCAGTCCGCGCTCGACAGCCTCGCGCCCGCCGGCCTGGTCGCCGAGGGGGTGGACCTCGATGCGTGGTGGCGCACGCAGATCGGGGACGACGCCTGGGACAAGGTGTCCGGCAAACGCTGATCACCGCCGTCGCCACGCCCTCCAAAATCCCGCTCGAAGTTCGACGCCGCCATGCTCGCCGACCGTGGGCCGGTGCAGCCAGACCCTCGCGGTTCGGCGTCCCCCCGTTGTGCCAGACGCCGCCCCTCGTCGGCCGGTTCGGTGACGCGGCGGGTGACGGGTCGGGTGGAATTGGCCGAGCGGGCCGCGGGTTCGCCGCTTGCGGCGAATCCGCGGGGGAGCGAGCGCCAATTTCACGCGGCCCGGCAGGACCCGGGGATGACTTCGTCGGTCCCCCGCGGCGTCTGGCCCCCGTAGCCAACGCCGACCCGCGCCCCGGGTCGCCGCGTCTTGCCCGGCCCATCGTCGGACCGCTTCACTCCTCGATGCCGCACACGTCGGTGCCCACGGACACGCTGGCCCGCAGGTCCACCGCGGTGTTCGCGAGGCTGGCGGTCAGCGTGCCGGCCAGGCCGGCGATCTCGACCAGGTTGTCGTAGTCGATGACGTCGGCGGTGTCGCAGCGTCGGTGGTAGCACGCCGGGTCTTCGGTCCAGAAGAAGACGTACGGGACACCCTGGCGACAGAACGTCTCGTGGTCGGACTCGCCCGCGGCCTCGCCGAGCCCCACCTCGAGATCGGGGAAGTCCGCCATCGCCGACTCCAGGAGCGGGCGGGCCGGGGTCTCGGGCATCGTGCCCAGGGCATAGACGATGCCCTCGCTGTCGTAGCTCCCAATCATGTCCAGGTTGATGCTGTACACGATGTCGGTGGAGTCGAAGCCCGCGCCTTCCCAGTAGAAGGTGTCGGAGCCCTCGTACCCCGACTCCTCGGAGCCGAACGCCGCGAAGACCACGGTGCGGGCGGGCGCGTCCTGGTCCGCGAGGTCCTGCGCGATCGCCAACAGGCCGGTCACGCCGGACGCGTTGTCGTTGGCCCCCAACTTCCCGTCGCCGAGGTGGTCGAGGTGGGCCGACACCAGCACGATGTCCTGCGCCAGGGTGTCGTCGGCGCCCTCCACCACGCCCACCACGTTGGCGGTGGACCGGTCGCTGGCATCGGTGAACGGCTGCTCGTAGGAGCTCCCGCCGTCGATCGTGGACAGGCCGAAGCACTCGAATCGCGACGACACCATGCGCCGCGCCTCGGCGTCGCCCGCGGTTCCCGGCACGCGGCCATCGAGCTCGGGTGCGGCGAGCCACTCCACGTCGGCCCGCATCGACTCCTGGTCGTACGGCACGCTCGCGCACTCGGGCATCGGGGGCGCACACGCCGCGATCGGCACCAAACACAGGGCATTGGCCAGCTTCGTGGCCGGGCGGGAGAGGGTCATGGGGGAGGGTACCCGTCAAGGCGTGATCGCGCCAGGGCGCGAACCTGTTTAGGAACCCCACGAATGGTCCTGTGGCTCCTCCTCGCGCTGTCCGCCTCCGCGGGCGATCTCGTCGTCGCAGTGAACTACTTCGACGCGCACTCCATCCGACCGGAGCTCGAGCCGCTGGGGCGGGGAGCGGCCGACATGCTGACGACCGACCTCGCGCGCGCGTCACAGGTGCGCGTGGTGGAGCGAGTCCGGCTCGCGCAGGTGCTCGACGAGCTTGCGCTCGCGAAGAGCGGCTTCATCGATCCAGAGAGCGCGCAGCGCCTGGGCGCCGGGTTGGGCGCGGACGTCGTCGTGGTGGGCGCGATCACCGTGGCCATCGAGGGGATGCGGCTCGATGCCCGCGCCATCGACGTGGCGACCGGGCAGGTGCGTGCGAGCGCGCAGGCGACGGGGGCGTCAGAGGACTTCTTCAAGTTGGAGGCGGAGGTCGCCCGCTTGTTGCTCGAGGGCCTGGGCGTCCCGGCGCAGGTCGGCGAGCGTCCGCTGCCGCTCGCCCAGATCCTGGACGGCGCCCGGGCCATCGACGAGGCGGACGCCGCGATCGTCGCGCGACTCACGGCCCTGCGCGAGTACAAGCAGCGCCGCCTCGTACGGCTGGCCGCAGGCGGCGGTTGGGCGATCTTCGAGGGCGGCGTCACGCCGCTCTCGGGGCGTGCGTTCGCGGAGCGCACCGGCGACACGCAGGTGCTCGCCCAGATGGACGAGCGCGCCCGCGGCGGCAAGGCCGCGACGTGGGGACTCCTGGTCGGCGGTGCGGCGCTCACGGTCGGGGGGGTGGTCTTGACCGCGCAGGGCTTCGATCCGGCGCTGGAGAGGGACGAATCGGCCCAGGTGGGCTTCATCACCGGGGGGGTGGGTGTCGCCACGCTCGGCGTGGTCGGGCTGTCGGTGAGTGCATGGCCGACCATGGAGGCCCGCGCCACGCAGGCGTGGCCGGGCCACTCGTATACGCCCGAAGCGGCCGACGGGCGCATCCGAGCCTACAACGACGCCCTCGCCGCCTCGCTCGGCGTCTCGCGCGCCGACGCATTGCAGCTCGACGTGTCGGGGCGCTGAGGCATCCGACGCCGATTCGGAACCTGCTCACTCCCGCGCGATCGTCCCCGTCACCGCGAGCTCGAGCGAGAACGCGTCGAGCGACGCCCGGAAGGTCGCCGCTTCGAAGGTGGACCACGCGATCGACCCGCTCCCGTCGGTGTCCCAGCCGTTGGTGCTGGCGACCAGGACCACGCCGGACCACGCGTCGCCGTCGACCGCGGGGTCGTCGGGTGTCACCGTGACGGCCTCTCCGAGCATGAGCTGGGCGTCGTCGTCGGCCGCGGAAGGTGTGCACACCACGCTCCAATCGAAGCGGCCGGCGGCGCGGGTGCCGGACCCGCTGCACGGGAAGTCGAAGCTGTATGGGCGCCCTTCGTAGACGGCCGTCGCTTCGCCGCGGAGGTCGCCTCCCCAGTCGCCGTCGGCGTCGAACACGCCGTCGCAATCGTCGTCCAGGCCGTTCCAGAGCTCGGTGGCGCCCGGGTGGACGTCGGCGTTGAGGTCCATGCAGTCGGCGCCCGCGACATAGCCGTCGCCGTCGAGGTCGCGGCTCGACGCGGTGTCGCCGGTGTCGGCGGTGTCGGCGCCGTCACCCGAGTCGGCGTCGCCGGAGTCGTCGACGACCACGGTGGAGCCGAGACACGCGAGGAGGAGGGCCAGCACCTGGCGATCCTACCCCGGAATCGGGGCCAACCGCTTCGCGAACAGGGCGAGGCGCTCGGCCTCGGAGCGCGTCGGCGCGCCCGGAAGTTGGACCATCGCCTTGGCCAGCCAGTCGTGGCGCCCGAGCATCAGGTACAACCACACCTGGAAGAAGTCGATGCCTTCGAAGACGATCGCGTCCTGCTTGCCGTACTCGTCGCGGTTCTGGTCGAACTCGGCGGCGTACTCGGTGTAGTGGGTGCGCGGCCGCAGGTGGTGCAGGATGTGGTACCCGTCGTTGAAACAACGGCGGTTGTACCGGGTGTTGATGCAGGTGATCGAGTTGAGGTACGGGTTGGAGGGGTCGGCCGCGTCCACGAACGCGTGCTGGCCCCAGTTGCCCGCCATCATGAGCGCGCGGACCACGAGCACGGGCAGCACGAAGACCACCAGCGTCGCCTGCCAGTTCCACCACGCGAGGCCCACCATCGCCAGCCAGAAGCCGCCCTCGCCCATCAAGAGCCGCTGGAAGAGCCGCCGGTTGCCCTTGCGCAGGTGGTACAGGCCCAGCTCGAGCAGGCCCCCGAACAAGAACCGGAAGAAGTAGGTGCCCCACGCCACGATGCTGTCACGACGGTACCGCATCGTGGTCGACAGGTCGGTGTGGAGGTTGTTCTCGGGGTGGTGCATCCCCATGTGGTGGGCGTAGTAGCTCTCCGGGGTCTGGCCGAAGAACGGGCACAGCACCCAGGGGATGAGCTGGTTGAGCCGGCGGTCCTTGAACAGCCCGCGATGGCTCGTGCAGTGCAACATCAGGATGAAGCGATCCTCGAGCAACAGCCCCCACCCGGCCCAGTACAGCGGGGCCGCCATCCACCCGTTGGGGACGACGAAGATGGCCACCGCGAGCGTGATCCACAGCAGGCACTGGCTGATGAGGTGCGCAAACGCGAGGTCGCGGGGATCGGCCAAGAGGGACACGAGCCAGCGGTCGAGTCCGCTGTTCGGCTGTACAGGAGCGATGGGGTCGGTGGTCACGGCGGCGTGAGTACACCAACTCGGGCCCGATGTGGGCCTCCAGTTGTCAGCGTTGCGACAACTACGCGTCGCGAATGAGCCGAGCACGCTCCGCCAAGACGCCCTGGAGGCCGTAGACGTTGCTGAACCCGCGCGCGTCTTCGTTGGACCAGAGGCGGTTGGCCTCGCCGTAGGTGCCCACCCGCGCGTCCATCAACGACCACGGCGAGCGCACGCCGTGCACCTCGACGCGGCCCTGCTCCAGGTGCACGCGCACCTCGCCGGTGACCCGCGCCTGGGTGGAGGCGAGGAACGCCTCCAGGTCGCGCATGACCGGGTCGAAGTACAGGCCCTCGTGCAGCCACGCGCCGTAGGTGGCGCCCAGGACCTCCTTCTGGGTGAGCTGCAACCGGGTGAGCACGAGCTTCTCCAGCTCGCGGTGTGCGTCGAGCAGGATGGCCGCGGCCGGCGCTTCGAAGGCGATTCGCCCCTTGATGCCGAGGATGGTGTCGCCGAGGTGGATGCCGCGGCCGATGCCGTGCTGCGCGCCGAGGGCGTTGAGCGCCTCGACGGTGGCGAGTCCCCCCACCACGTCGCCGCCGTCGAACGCGACCACGACGTCCTCCCCGCCGGCCGGCGCCGCGGCCGGCGACACGGTCGTGGGCCACGCGGCTTCGGGCAGGTACGCCCACGGGTCGTGCGTCTCCCGACCGCCGATGGTCACGCCCCACAAGCCCTGGTTCACCGAGTAGGTCTTGCGCTCGGCGGAGATCGGGAAGCCCGCGTCGGCGAGGTAGGCGGCGCTGGTTTCCCGCTGGATGCCCTCGTCCCGGATGGGGGTGAGGATGTGCGCGCCGGGCAACAACGTCCGGATCGCGACGTCGAACCGGATCTGGTCGTTCCCCGCGCCGGTGCTGCCGTGGCAGACCGCGTCGGCCCCGAGCTCCCGCGCCAGCTCGGCCACCACCTGCGCCTGCACCACCCGCTCGGCGCCCACGCACAGCGGGTACACCCCGCCCCGGCGCACGTTGGCCTTGATGAGCCAGGCGATGTGCTGACGGAAGACGCGCTCGCGCGCATCGACACAGCGGTACGCCGAAGCGCCCATCTGCCGGGCCCGCGTCGCGATCTGTTCCCGTTCGGCCGCCGAGAAGCCCCCGGTGTCGACGCTGACGGCGACGACCTCGTGGCCTTCGCGCACCAGACGGCACAGGAGGTAGGAGGTGTCGAGCCCACCCGAGTAGGCCAAGAGCACGCGCATGAGAACCCCGGAAGCGCCCGGCGGCTATCGTGGCCGGCCGGGGATGCCCAGGGGGGCGTGTGGGGGGTGCGCCGCGACCGTCCGCGCCGGCTCACGCCGGCAGCGGCAACCTCGCCGCGCACCCCGCTGCGACTAGAAGAACTCGCTGCAGTCGTAGTCGAGCGACGTGATCTTCCAGAAGTAGCCGCCCTGGTCGTCCTGGAGCTCCACGTTCTCGGCGGCCGCGCAGAGGTAGTCGCGGTCGATGCCGTAGAACGACCACACGCCGTCGTCGAGCTCCCAGGTGGCGGAGTCGCCGTCGTTCATCACGTCGGCGCCGAGCAGATCGTACCACTCGTCGGCGGAGTGGTCGTAGGCGAGCACGTAGTTGAGCCGCTCGCCGCTGTAGTTGCTGATCTCGAGCGTGAGCGCGTCGACGTCGGTGTCCGTGTCGGTATCCGTGTCGGTGTCGGTGTCGCTGTCCGAATCGGTG
>SXOM01000672.1 GCA_005776735.1 Pseudomonadota bacterium | reverse complement strand
GGTCCCGGCCATCGGCGAGCGGGGCGGCGTCGCACGTCGAGCGGGCCGGGGGCCCCGGCCCCGGCCGTCCGCCGCGCCGGCCCGGCGAGCCGTGCGTGATTCGCGGGGGCCTCCGACCTCCCGCCTCCGACTGGCCTCCGGACTACTTGGTCCCGGTGAAATTCCGGCGGTTCATCCAATCCTGGAAGCCGTCGCCCATCCCCGTGCCGGCCCAGTTCGTCGTCATGCGCGCCACGAAGAGACGGTCCTGGCCGCTCACGATCGTGGGCTTGAGCAGGTCGCGGATCTGCGCCGCCGTGAAGCGCGTCTCGACCAGCCAGGAGCCGCGCATGCGGTTGGACCAATTGCCGAGGGCCTTGATGGCCTTCTCGAGCTCGGGGTACTGGTCGGCGGGGCGGGCGTTGAGCTCGAGCTGGATCAGGTACATCATCGCGGGACCTCGTTGGGGCCGGCATGTATCCCGGCGGTGCGGGGGATAAGGCCCGGCGCGATGGCGAGCGGGGGAGCGAAGTGGGTGGCGGCGGGCATCTTGCTCAGCCGCGTGGCCGGTTTGGTGCGCGAGCGTGCGTTTGCCCACTATTTTGGCAACACCGACGCCGGCGATGCCTTCAAGGCTGCGCTGAAGATCCCGAACTTCCTGCAGAACCTCTTCGGCGAAGGCGTCCTCAGCGCGTCGTTCATCCCCGCCTACGCCAAGGCCCTCGCCCACGGCGACGAGGCGGTGGCCCGAAGGCTCGCCTCGTCCGTCGCCACACTGTTGTCGCTGGTCACCAGTGTCCTGGTGCTCGGGGGTGTGCTCGCCACCCCGCTCCTCATCGACCTGGTCGCGCCGGGCTTCGAAGGGGAAAAGCGCGCCGCCACCATCGAGTTGGTGCAGGTCTTCTTCCCGGGAACCGGCCTGTTGGTGCTCTCTGCGTGGGCGCTGGGCGTGCTCAACAGCCACCGCAGCTTCTTCCTCTCGTACGCCGCGCCGGTGCTCTGGAACCTCGCCATCATCGGTGCGCTCGTGTGGTTCGGCGGCCGCTTCGAAGGCTATGCGCTGGGCGTCCGCGTCGCGTGGGGGCTGGTCCTCGGCAGCGCGCTGCAGCTCGGAGTGCAGCTCCCGACCGCGCTCCGCCTCGTGCGCGGCTTCCGTCCCGAGCTGGGCCTCGATCTCGCCGCCACCCGCACGGTCCTCCGCAACTTCTTGCCGGTCGTCGGCGCGCGGGGCGTGGTGCAGGTGAGCGCCTACCTCGACAACGTCTACGCGAGCCTCCTCCCCACCGGCGCGGTCTCGGCCCTGGCCTACGCCCAGACCCTCTACCTGCTCCCGATCAGCGTCTTCGGGATGTCGGTCTCGGCAGCACAACTTCCGGAGATGTCCAGCGCGACGGGCTCGGCGGCCGAGGTCGCCGACGCCCTGCGCGGCCAGCTCCGGCGCAGCCTGGGCCAGGTCGCGTTCTTCATCGTCCCGTCGCTGGTCGGCCTGGTCTCCTGCGGCGACGCCGTGGTGGCGGCGCTCTTCCAGACCGGCGTGTTCGACGCGGAGAGCACCCGCTTCGTTTGGTGGGTGCTCGGGGGCTACGCCGTCGGCCTGTTGGCGGTCACGCAGGCGCGGCTGTACGCGTCGGCGTTCTACGCCCTGGGCGACACCCGAACGCCGCTGCGGTACGCCGTGGTGCGGGTCGCGCTCAGCGTCGTCGCGGGCGCGGTGGGGGCGTTGTGGTTGCCGGGCTGGCTCGGCCTGGAAGCGCAGTGGGGCACCGTGGGCCTCACCCTCGCCAGCGGCGGTGCGGGGTGGGCCGAGTACGTGGGGCTTCGGGCCGCGCTCGGGGCTCGCATCGGCCCGAGCGCGGTGCCGTTCGGAGCGCTCGCGCGGTTGTGGGCCGCCGCGCTGCCCGCTGGGGCGCTGGGCGTCGCGGTCAAGCTGGCCGTGGGCGACGCGCTGCATCCCATCCTGCGCGGGGTGCTCGTGGTGGGCGCGTTCGCGGTGGTGTACGCCGGTGGCACGCTCGCCTTGGGGGTGCCCGAAGCGCGGGCGACCGTACAGAAGCTCCGCCGAAGGAGGCAGGCATGACCGACGTGCGGGTGGTCTACGTCACCGCGCCCGACGCCGAGGTCGGCGCCCGCCTGGGGCGCGCCGTGGTGGAGGCGGGTCTGGCGGCGTGTGTGAACCTCGTGCCCGGCCTGCGCTCCATCTACTGGTGGGAGGGCAAGGTGCACGACGACGCCGAGGTGCTCCTGATCGTGAAGACCACCGCGGCGCAGCTCGACGCTCTGCGCGACCACCTCGTCGCGCTCCACCCGTACACCGTGCCCGAGGTCATCGCGCTTCCCGTCGTCGCGGGGCACGAACCCTACCTGGAGTGGGTACGCGCGTCGGCGCGCAGGCGACCGAGCGACTCGCCCAGCGGGTAGCACACCCCGAGGCGCCGAAGCGTGTGGTGGAGGCCGAGCGTCGCGCGCACCAGCGGCAGCCGGTCGGCGGCGAACGGGACCTCGCGCAGGGCGAACGCGTTGCGGCGCTTGACCTCGCCGAGGTCGGCCATGAGCGTGTCGTGTCCGAAGTCCCACGCCCCCGGGGAGAGCGGGCCGAGGAGCGGCTGCAACTCGGCCTCGAGCGCCGCGGCCCGGATGCCCAGCCCGGCGAGCGCGCCGCGGCGATCGCCCGCGAGGAGGCGATCGAGCGTGGCCTCGAGCCCCGGCACGTCCGGCACCGGCGCGACCGCACCGAAGTCGACCACACCCAGGCCGTCGGGCAAGAGCAGGAGGTTGCCGGGGTGGGCGTCGCCGTTGACCACGTGGCGGCTGAACACCGGCCCGCAGATCGCCGCCACCACGTCGTCGGCCACCTGGAGCGGGTTGGCGGGGCCGGGCCCGTCGGGGGCCATCACGCGGTGGAGCGGCGGGCCCTCGAGGAGCGGGCTGACCAGCGCGCGTTCGTCGGCGTACAGGGCGGTGGCCACGCGCAGGCGCGGCCACGGGGCGAGCGCAGCGGCGATCGTCTGCGCGTGCGCCGCTTCGCGCCGCAGGTCGAGCTCGGCCAGGAGCGACTCCCGCAGCCCCGACAACATGACCGCCGCGCCGCCGACCAGGCGCGCCGGGAGCGCGGCGGTGTCGAGGTTGTCGAGGTCGGCGCGCAGCGCGTCGGCGATGCCCGGGTACAGGAGCTTGACCGCGACGGGCCGCCCGTCGGCCAGCCACCGGGCCCGGTGCACCTGCCCGAGCGACGCGGCCGCGAACGGGACCGGCTCGATCTCGTAGACACACTCCGGCACCTGCGCCCGCAGCTCGTCGAACGGGCGGGGCTCGGCTTCGGCGAAGAGACGCCCGAACCGTTGCCCCAACTCGGGCGGCAGGCCGTCGCTGACCAGCGCGAGCATCTGCCCCAGCTTCTGCGCGCCACCCTTGAGCTGCCCGAGCGTGGCGACGGCGCGATCGGCACCGAGGGAGCCGGTGACCATGCGCGCAGCGCGGCGGAGTCGGCCCCGAGGAATCACCGACGCCGGCTATTCCGGTCGGGCCGCCTTCGCCGCTCCGCCGCGTACCCGCGGCCACCGCGGGGGGCGTTGGCGCCCGGAGCCGGGCGCGCGGGGATACACTGCGAAGGCATGCTCGACCTGCGGCCCCGCATCCTCTCCGTCGGCACGGCCAACCCGCCGGAGCGGTGGTCCCAGCAGGAGCTGCTCGACCGGTTCAAGGTCACCGACCCGAAGATCACCTCGTTGTTCACGAGCTCCCACATCCGGTCGCGGCACCTGTACCTCCCCCCGGGCAAGCCCGAAGGCGGCCCCGAGGAGGAGACGCAGGGCGACCTGCTGCGCAAACACCGCCGCGGCACGATCGAGGTCGCGCCGAGCGCGGTGCAGGCCTGCTTGGGCCCCATGGGGCTCACGGTCAAGGACATCGACTACCTCTGCTGCATCACCAGCACCGGGTGGCTCACGCCGGGCGTCAGCGCCATCCTCATCAAGACCATGGGCTTCCGTGAGGACTGCTCGCGCGTCGACATCGTGGGGATGGGCTGCAACGCGGGCCTCAACGGGCTCAACCCCGTGTCGGCCTGGGCGATGGCCAACCCCGGCCGCAACGCGCTGATGGTCTGCAACGAGATCTGCTCCGCCGCCTACGTGTTCGACGGGTCCATGCGCACCGCCATCGTCAACTCCCTCTTCGGCGACGGGGTGGCCGCGGTGCTGGTGCGGGCCTCCGAGCAGGACGAGCGCGCCTTCGCCCCGAAGATCCTGGGGTTCGACTCCCACATCATCCCCCCGGCGATGGACGCTATGCGCTTCGACTGGGACGAGGAGCAGGGCAAGTACAGCTTTTTCCTCGATCGCGACATCCCGTACGTCGTGGGCGCCAACGCCGAGAAGCCGGTGGGCCGCCTGCTCGCGAAGTTCGGACTGCGCCGCCGCCACATCTCGCACTGGATCGTGCACTCCGGCGGCAAGAAGGTGGTCGACGCGATCAAGTACAACGTGGGCCTCACCGACTACGACGTGCGCCACACCCACTCGGTGCTGCGCGACTACGGCAACCTGTCGTCCGGCAGCTTCTTGTTCTCCTACGCCCGCCTCCTGCAGGAAGGGCGCGTCCGCCGTGGTGACTACGGCATCCTCATGACCATGGGACCGGGCTCGACCATCGAGACGGCGCTCATCCGCTGGTAGGAGTCCCCGTGTACGAGACCCTCTCCTTCGACGAACGTGGCGACCTCGCGCTGCTCACGCTCAAACGTTCGCGCATCAACGTCAAGCAGATCCGCGAGCTCGAGCGGGTGCTCGACCACCTGGAGGACGTGTCCAAGGCCAAGGCGCTGGTGATTCGCGGCCACAGCGAGGGGATCGACTTCCTGGACTTCGATCCTCGCGAAGCGATGGACATCCATGGCTTCAACAAGTGGGAGAAGTTGGTCAACCGGCTCGAGGCGCTCGACAAGGTCACCGTCGCGCTCATCGACGGACCGTGTGTCGGCGGCGGGTTCCAGCTCACGATGGTGTGCGACCAGCGCATCTGCGTGCCGACGGCGACCTTCCAACTCCCCGAGGTTCGGCTCGGCTTCCTGCCCGGGATGGCCACCTTCCGGTTGGCCAAGTACGTCGGCCTGGGGCACGCCAAGCGCATCGTGATGACCGGGACGGTGCTCGGCGCCGAGGAGGCCCAGCGCCTCGGCCTCGTCGACGCGGTCGCCCTCGACCTCGACGCGGCGTTGGCGAGCACGCTCGCGAGCTTCGGGGCGATGCACACCGTCGCGTTCACCCTGGCGCGTCGCCTCCTCAACGAGAGCTACGGCACCCAGGGCGAAGACGCCCTCGGCAACTTCCTCGCGGCGCAGCACCGCGCCATCAGCCAGACCGCGTTCCTGGACACGCTGCGCGCCGAGCGCAAGAAGACGTGAGCGCCCCCCCCGCGGGCGCGCCCGAGCTCTCGGCGCTGCGCCCCTTCCCCGTCGACGCCGACGTGCTCGCCGCCATCCGGCCCATGCAGTTCCGCGACGCGCGGCGCGTGGCCGAGCTGCACCATGCGGCGATGGGAAACAGCCTGTGGGCCAAGCTCGGCCTCCCGTTCCTTCAGCAGCTCTACCAGGCGTTGGTCGACTGCCCGTGGTTCTTGGGCTTCGTCTACGTCGAAGACGGCGACGTGCGCGGGTTCCTCGCGGGCAGCACCGACACCGCGAAGATGTACCGGCACATCCTCCGCCACCGCACCGTCTTCTTGGCCCCCGCGGCGGCCGTCGGGGTCCTCCGCCGGCCGGGCGTGGCGGTCACCCTGCTCCAGACGGCGCGCTACTTCGGGGTCTCCGGGGCCGAGGACGTGCCCGGCGAGAGCCTCTTCTGCTCGTTCGAGCCTGATCTTCGCGGAAAGCGCGTCTCGGGTCACATCAACAAGGTGTTCTTCGACGAGCTGTGCGCCCGCGGGCACGCCGCGGTCAAGATCACCACCGAGGTCGGCAACGAAGGCGCCAACCGCCAGCTTCAGAGCTGGGGATTTGCCGACCGTCACCGGTTCCGCTTCTACGGCAAGGACATGGTCACCTACGTGATGCCGTTGTCCGGCCACCCCCGGGTGCAGCCCACGAGCCGCCACCCGGCGGTGTAGCCGAGCGCTCGGGGCGGCGGCCCGCGACCGTCCCGAAGTCGGCTGGGGCGGGTGGCCGCCGCGCGGGGTGGCACGCACCCTCGCGAAGCGCGGTCCGACGGCGCCGCGGCGCGCTCGCCCGGCCTACACCTCGAAGCGCTCCCACGGGGCGCCGTCCGGCGGCCCCCACGTGGCCCACAGCTCGCGCGTGGACGGGCGCACCACGAGCGCCCCGCTGGTCTCGATGTGCGCGGGGGCTTCGCCGTGCCGGCAGATGCACGTGCCCTCGGCGAGCAGCGCCTGGAGCCGCGCCACGTCGACCGGGCCGTCGGCGAGCAGGCGCTCGGCGGTCGCGAGCCGGTCCCGCGAGCTGGCGAGCAGCCCCGCGTCGCGCTTGGCTTCGAACGCCACCGTCGCGGGGTGCAGGCAGTGGTTGGTGTGGACCACGGGCCGTTCGCCCAGCCAGTCTTCGACCTGCACGCGGGCGGTGGCCTCGAGGTTCACGCCGCGCCCGGCCGCGTCCATCAACAGGTAGTCGTGGCCGCCGGCGAGCTTCGCTTCCCGCACACACGCCACCGCCGCCTCGAGCGTCGTCTGTCGCAATACCTTGCGCACGACGAAATTCCAGGTGACACCGAGCCGTCCGTCGGTGCACACGAGGTTGTTGATGCCGATGGTGATGCCGGCGGCGTTCACGCCGATCTGGCCCAGGCAGCCCACCGTGGAGAACACCTTGGCCGCCGGGGCATCGTCGGGCCGCAGGTCCAGGACCACCACGTATGGCGTGGCGGAGTCGTGCATGTCCCACGTCTGCGCGAACAGCCCACCCAGGCCGGGTGTGCGGTGCGGGGGCACGATCACCGAGGTGCAGTCGTCCTCTTCGATGGCCGGACCCCCCGCCGCGCGCACGGTGTCGACGACGTCGGTGAAGCCGCCGACCACCAGGACCGCCTCGACCGGCAGGCCGACGGCCTCGGCGATGCCCTCCATCTCCTCGACCAGGTCGGCGTCGTAGGCGCGGTGGGCGGGCATCATCCGGGCCGCCAGCGCGAGCACGTCGGCCTCGGTCGCGCTTCGGCCGCCCGCCCAGGCCCCGCCGGCCGCGAGCGCGACCCGCTCCGCGGCGTAGGCCCGGATCTCGGCGGCGTGGGCCTCGCCGTGGGCGCGGCCGCGGGCACGCGCCCCTCCGTCGAGCCGCAGCACGCGCAGGCGACGTTCGCTCACGCCGCGCCCAGGCGCGCGGCGACCTCGGCCACCGAAGCGTCGAGCACGTCCATCGCTTCGTCCACCTCGGCGTCGGTCATCGTGAGCGGCGGGAGCAGGCGCACACAGTTGCTGTACAGCCCCGCGCGGATCGTGATGAGGCCGCGCTGCAGCGTGGCCGCGTTGACGGCCTGGGTGGCTTCCAACCACGGTTCACGCGTGGTGGGGTCCTTCACGAGCTCGATCGCGAGCATCGGCCCCAGGCCGCGGACGTCGCCGACCAGCCGCGGGAACCGGGCCTGCAAGGCGAGGAGCCGGCCATGCATCCGCTCGCCCAGCGCGACCGCGCGGGCGAGGAAGCCGGGGGTGGCGATGGTGTCGACCGCGGCCACCGCCGCGGCGCACGCCAGCGGGCTCCCCGAGTAGGTGCCGCCCAGGCCGCCGGGGTGGGGCGCGTCCATCACCTCGGCGCGGCCGACGATCGCGGAGATGGGCAGCCCCGCGCCGAGCGACTTGGCGGTGGTGAGGAGGTCGGGCACCACGCCGCTGTGGTCGCACGCCCACAACTTGCCGGTGCGCCCCATGCCGCACTGCACCTCGTCGGCGACGAGCAACATCCCGTGCTGATCGCAGAGCGCCCGCAGCTTCTGCAACCAGGCGGCCGGCGCCGGGAGAAACCCACCTTCGCCCTGCACCGGCTCGATCACCACCGCCGCGACGTGCGAGGGGTCGACGTAGGCGGTGAACGCGTGGTCGAGCTGGGCGCAGTGCCACGCCACCCACTCCGCTTCGTCCAGGCCGGCGGGGCGCCGGTACAGCCCCGGGAACGGCAGCCGGTACACCTCGGGCGCGAACGGGCCGAAACCCTTCTTGAACAGGTTGAACTTCGAGGTCATCGCCAGCGTCAGGTTGGTACGCCCGTGGTAGCTGCCTTCGAAGACCACGATGCCCTGCCGCCGCGTGTAGGCCCGGCTGATGTGGACCGCGGTCTCCAGCGCTTCGGCCCCGCTGTTCATCAGCGCGGTCCGCTTGGGCGCGGTCCCGGGCGCGAGCCGGTTGAGCCGCTCCGCCAGCTCGACCGCCGCTTCGTGGGTCGCGACGATCGCGCACTGGTTGAGCAGCTCACCCGCCTGCTTCTGTACCGCGGCCACCACGTTGTCGGGCGTGTGGCCGACCGCGAGCATGCCGATGCCGCCGGCGAAGTCGAGGAAGGTGTTCCCGTCGAGGTCGGTGACGGTGGCGCCGTGCGCGTGCGCGACGCCGAGCGGGGTGAGCTTGGCCGCCCCGGATGGCATCGCCGCCTCCCGCCGCGCGACCAACGCGCGGCTCTGCGGGCCGGGGACCTCGGTGACCAGGCGGATCGCGGGCATGGCAGCCTCCGCGACGGTCGTATCCCGGCGCCAGCCCCGATCGGGCGGCGGCCCGCGACCGTCCCGAAGGCGGCCGGAGCCGCCGGCCGCCGCGCGTCGCGCGCCCGCCTCGGCC
>SXOM01000105.1 GCA_005776735.1 Pseudomonadota bacterium | reverse complement strand
GGCGGTAGGCCTCAGGGCGGGTCGCCGCGACCGGCCTGGGCGGCGGCCGGGGCGGGCGCGCCCCGCGGCGCCATCGTCAGTAGGCCCAGCTCCCGCTGACCAGGGTCGCGTTGGTCGACATCGTCGCGACGTACTCGGCGACGTCGCCGTCGCCGTCGACGTCGCAGATGCCGTGCACCTCGAAGTCGCCGGGGACCACGACCACCCAGTAGGCGCCGCGGACGTCGCCATCGGGGCGCCAGCCGAGCTTGTCCCACGCGGGGGAGCGTTCCCACGGGCGCAGCTCCTTGCCGACCACGGCGCGTGCCTGGGCCTCCGAGCCGGCGGGGATGAACTCGTCGTAGGCTGCGTCGTACGCCAAGAGCGCCGTCTTGATGCCGTCGACGTTGCCGGGGACCTCGGCGCGCTTGGCCTTGAGCTGCATGGCCACGAAGTTGGGGATCGCGATGGCCGAGAGCACCCCGAAGGTCGGGAGGATGAGCCCGCAGCAGGCGAGGAGGCCAAGCCCGAGGAAGACCGCGAGCGTGATGCGGAGGGCAAGATTCGGGCGCGGGGCGTCGGCTTCGTCGGACATGCGCCGAGGGTAGCACGGGGCCCGGCGCTGCGATGCTCACCGGTCGGGGGCGGTGCAGCAAGCCCCTCGCGTTCCCCCCACCCGCCGATGCGGTTCACCGCCGTCGTCACGCTCACCAAGTCCGCTCGAAGTTCGGCGCTGCCACGCCCGCCGACCTGCGTCGGTGCGGCCCGCCCTCGCGTTCCCCCCGCCCGCCGATGCGGTTCACCGCCGTTGCCACGCTCACCAAGCCCGCTCGAAGTTCGGCGTTGCCACGCTCACCGACCGGGGTCGGTGCAGCAAGCCCCTCGCGGTTCGGCGTCCTCCCGTTGTGCCAAGCGCCGCGCCCGTTGGCCGGCTCGGTGACGCGGCGGGTGACGGGTCGGGCGGAATTGGCTGAGCGGAGCGCAGGTTCGCTTGCGAACCTGCAGCGGAGCGAACGCCAATTTCGCCCGGCCCGGCAGGACCCGGGGGTGACCTCGTTTCGTGCACCACCCACGCTGCGTTTGGCCCGCCGCCCGAAGCCGACCCGCGCCCCGGGGCGCCGCGTCCTGCCCGGCCCCCGCCCCGCCGCTGGTCACCCCGCCGCGCGGTACCGCCAGAACGCCGACGTGATCTTCCGGCCGGCGCGGAAGGTGCCGCGGACGGTGCCGCCCACCTTGCTGGCGCCCGCGCTGCGCACCCGCCAGTGCACGGGCACCTCGACGATGCGCCACCCGGCCCGCAACGCCTTGAGGTGCATCTCCACGTTCCAGCCGTAGTCGGGATCGACGAGGCCCAGGGCCAATAGCGGTGCGTAGCGCGCCGCCCGGAACGGGCCGAAGTCGCGCGTGCGCGCCCCGGTGCGCAGGCGCAGGAGCGCGGCGGCCCACCGATTGCCCCACCGGTGTTGCGGGGAGAGGGCGCCGGGGGCGGCGCGGGCGGTGCGATCGCCGAGCACCAGGTCGGCGGTGCCGGCCGAGAGCGGGGCGAGGAGCGCCGCGAGGTCGGCGGGATCGACGCTCCCGTCGGCGTCCCAGATGACGACGAGGTCGGGCGGGTCGGTCGCGAGGTGGCGCAGGCCGGCGGCCACGGCCCCGCCGTACCCGCGCCGGGGCCAGGACACGACCTCCGCGCCTGCGGCCTGCGCGATCGCCGCCGAGCCGTCGGTGCTGCCGTTGTCGCAGACGACGCGGCGCACCCCGGCCGGGATCTCCGCGAGCACGCCGGGGAGGGTGTCGGCTTCGTCGAGCACGGGGAGGAGGGCGGCGACGCGGGGGGCCACGGGCCGCCGACCTAACCGCGCACGCATCGGCGGATTGCCCCCGGCCTGCTTTTCCGGATATCACTCGGCGACCGTCGTCCCGGGGTGTCCGTGTTCGCCTTCGCCGCCGCGCTCTGCGCCGCCGTCGCCTTCGCCGAGGAGTCGCCCGTGCGGGTCGAGGTCGGCTCCGCAAGCGCCGCGCCCGGCGCCACGGCGAGGGTTCCGGTGCACTTCCAGGTTCCGCCCGGCGCGCACGTCTACGCCGACATGATCCGGGTCGAGGCCCGCGGTGCCGGCCCGCTCACGGTGGGCGCGGTGGTCGAGCCGCCCGGGAAGCTCGTCGCCGACCCGGCCAACCCCAAGCACACACGCGAGACCTACGAGGCCGGCGACACCGTCCTCGAGCTGCCGGTCACGCTCCCTGCCGACGCGAGCGGCAGCTACACGCTCGACCTCGTGGTGCAGCACCAGGCGTGCCGCGTGGGCCTGTGCTTCCCGCCGAAAGAAGACGAGCTCCGCGCCACCGTCTCGGTCGCCGGCCTCCCGAGTGTGCCCGGCATCTCGACCGCCGGCGCGCAGACCCCGGCCGAGGTCCCCGCCGAGGAGCCCGCCGCCACCTTCGCAGCGGCGAACCTGGGGCGCGGCCTGGTGGCGGTGAAGGTCGACCTGCAGAACGAGTGGCACATCAACAAGATGTTCGTGTCGCTCACCGTCACCGAGCCCGCGGGCACCTTCACGATCGGCGACCTCGTGCTCCCGCCGGCCGTCCCGAGCGGCAAGGTCGAGGATGGCACCTTCCGCGAAGACTTCGAGCGCGACTTCACGATCGTCGCGCCGGTCACCGGCCCGGAGGGCGACGTCACCCTGACCGTCGACGTCGGCTACCAGGCGTGCAAGGGCGTCTCGTTGTGCCGGATGCCGACGTCCGAGAGCGTCAAGGTGCCGGTCACGGTGCTCCCCGCAGGCGAGGTGCCCACCCTGCCCGACCCCGCCACGCTCGTGGTGGCCGGCGAAGCCGTACACCCGCCCACGGCGGAGGTGGCCGCACCGGCGGCCGTCGGGCCGACGCTCGACGCCGAGACCGACGCATTCGGCGCGGCGGCGGAGAAGGGCACCGTGTGGCTGCTCATCCTGTGCTTCCTCGCCGGGATCGGCGTGTCGTTCACGCCGTGTGTGCTCCCGATGGTGCCGATCATCATGGGCATCATCGGCGCGCGCGGCGCCACCACGCGGGCCGAGAGCTTCAGCCTCGCGTTCGCCTACACCCTCGGCCAGACCGCGGTCTACACCGGGCTCGGCGTGTTCATGGGGCTCACGGGCGGCCTGTTCGGCAGCCAGATGCAGAACCCGTACCTGGTGGGCGGCATCGGCGCGCTCTTCGTGGCGCTGGCGATGTCGATGTTCGGGTTCTACGACATCCAGGTGCCGTCGGTCGTGCAGAGCCGCCTCAGCGGCTACGACAAGCGCGGCGGGCACGGCGTGGCCTTCGTGTTCGGCATGATCGGCGGCGTGCTGGCCGGGCCGTGCAGCGGACCCGTGGTGATCGCGATGCTCGGGGTCATCGCCACCGAAGGGCAGATGTTGCTCGGCGCGGGCCTGATGGCGGCGTTCGCCACGGGCATGGGCATGATCTTCCTGGTCGCCGGCGTCGCGTTCTCGGCGCTGCCCAAGCGCGGCGCGTACATGGTGCTCATCAAGAAGGCCTTCGGCCCGCTGTTGCTGCTCTTGGCCATCTACTTCACCAAGACGCTCTTCACCGACGTGCAGGTGGCGCTGCTCACCTCGGCGGTGCTCGTGGTCACCGGCGTGTTCGCGTGGCCCGACCCCGAGGACGGCGAGGGGTTCTACACCCAGCGGGTGCGCCAGCTCTATACGGTCGTGTCGGTCATCGTGGGCGGGTGGCTGCTCATCGCGGTGCTCATGACCGAGGGGTTCATCCTCCCGGCGATGCAGCTCGGCGCCAACGCCGGCGGTGGCACCGGCGGGGTGGCGGCGGCCCAGAACGGCGCGACCATCACGTGGATCCGGACCGAGAAGGAGGCGCTCGCCGTCGCCGCCAGCGAAGGCGGCAAGCCGCTGATGATCGACTTCACCGCCGAGTGGTGCGCGGCCTGCCACGAGATGGAGAAGCTCACCTACACCGATGGTGCGGTGATCACCGAGAGTGAGGGCTTCGTCACGGTGATGATCGACTGCACCGACAAGGCCGACCCGGTCGTGCAGGCGGTCCAGGAGAAGTACGGCGTCAAGGGCCTCCCCACCGTGGTCTTCGCCCGCCCCGACGGCACCATCCTCGAGCGCACGGTCGGCTTCGTCGAGGCCCCCGAGTTCCAGAAGGTGATGGCGCGCGCGCGCGCCAAGGCGGCCGGATGAAGCGGTTCTCCGAGCGGCTCAAGGCGCTCGTCGCCGAGTACGGGGCCATGGGCCTGGTGCTCTGGTACATCGTCTTCGGGTGCACGTTCCTGGTGTTCGCCCTCCTCATCGAGGTGGGGCTCGACTGGCCGTGGCTCGAGTCCCACGTCGGCGAGTCGGGCACCTGGGTGGGCGCCTACGTGCTCACCTCGCTCACCAAGCCGGTGCGCTTCGGCCTCGTCGCCGCGATGCTCCCCGTGCTCGCGCGCCTGCGGCGCCGGGTCGTCGGCGAAGCGCCGGCCTCCGAGCCCGCCGCCGAGTGATCTGGCTCCTCCTCGGCTGCGAGAGCTGGGAGGTGCAGTCGGCACGTTGTCAGAAGCCGATCACCGAGCTGATGGAGTGGCGCAACGAGCGCACCCGCCATCGGCTGGCGGGGAACGAGTCGCTCACGCCCGCCGAGCTCCTGGCCGCCGAGCGGGCCCAGGTCGACGTCGCGGTGGCCGCGCTCGACGCGCTGCCCGGCCGCTGTGAGAACCAGTGGCGCATGTCGTTGTGGGCCGAGCCCACCACGCCGGCGGCGCGCCTGCGCGACGAGGCCCTGCGGCGGCGCCTGGGGGTCGGCACCATCGAGTACACCGTCGACGCCGTCGGCCTCGCGGGCCTCACCACCGACGGGAGGCCCGGCGTGCGGCCACCCGACGGCGACTGACGGGCCGGCCACCCGCCCCGGCCCGCGTCAGGACGGTCGCGGGCCGGACCCCACGCCCTCGCGACGGCGGCACCACCACGGCGCCAGGAGCACCACCCACCCGACCGGCCACGCGCCGGGGGTCGTACACCCGCAGTCGTCAGGGCCCGTGTCGCCGGTGTCGGCGCTGTCGTCGCCGCCCGCGGGGAGCGTGATCTCCACGTCCAGATCGAGGTCGCGGGTGCACGCGGTGCCGTTGTCGACCTGCACGGCCACCCGCCCGGTCGCGACCTCGCCCCACTCGACCCGCGCCTGGGGCTCGCCGTCCGCGCCCAAGAGCGTGCCCCCCTCGACCGTCCACCGCAGCGCGACGTAGTCGCCGTCGACCGTGGCGGTGTACTCGTGCTGCTCGTGCGCCGCGGCGAGGATGGGTCCGGCCAGCGTGGCGCTCGGGGTGGGCAGGACGTCGACCGTCATCTGCTCGGCGACATCGCCGTCGGGCGTGGTGGCGACGAGCTCGACGAGGTGGGCGCCCTCGGTGTCGAACGCCCAGCGGACATGGTCGAGCCCGCCGGCCGGGAGCCCGTCGATCGTCCACGCCCAGTCCGTCGCGTCGGGGAGCGTGGCGTCGAACTGCATGGTGACGCCCGTGCACGCCGGGCTCGTGGCGTCGAAGGCGGCGGCGGTGGCGAAGGCGAGGAGCACCGACGGAGGCGCGGCCTACCCGCCGTTGCTGGCTTCGAAGGTCGCGGCCTGGTTGACCCAGGTCTCCGAGCCGTCGGGCACGCGCGCGGCCGCCACGTCGGCGGTCTGCTGGGCCTCCCAGTACACCGAGTCGGCCACGCCGACCTGGTTGTCCTCGGCGTAGTTGAGGTACACGAAGTCGCCGCCCGCGTTGAGCTTGAACGGCGCGTGCAGCTCGGTCGCGGTGGCCTGGTCGACGTCGTTGTCGCACCAGACGGCCAGGAAGCCCCCGACCTCGATGCCCTGGCCGGCCGGGAACTGGAACAGCGTGGGCTCGTCCTCGGTGTCGGAGAGGTAGAACCCGTCGAGCGACACGATGGTGTCGCCGTTGTTGTAGATCTCGACCCAGTCGTCGAACTCGCCGGCGCCGTCGGCCTGGCTCGTGTCGTTGGAGGCGAGGACCTCGTTGATGACCAGCGGGGGCGCGTCGACTTGCGGCAGGCCGCCGCCGGTGTCGCCGGTGTCGGACGTGTCGCCGGTTTCTTCGGAGGAGCAGGCGAACAGGGCGAGGGCGAGCAGCATGATCGAGGGTTCTCCGTGTCGGTCGCGGGTCAGAGTACCACCGCCCGGCCGTTGTAGCACGCGCGACATGCGGCCGACATTCTCGGGGGTGCAGGCGCGGCGGGTCCGGGCGGGGTGCTACCCTTCACCGACCCGGGACACGCGACATGAGCACGAAGAAGACGAAGATCCTCTTCATGAAGTACCACGAGGCGGCCGATCAGCAGCCGCTCTCGCAGAAGGCTGCGGAGAAGCTGGGGATTTTCCCCTCCCTCCCGCTCCTTCAGCTCGCGGCCTGGGTGCGGCAGCACGGCTTCCCGATCCAGTACATCGACCTGCACGCCGAGAACCTCTACCCCAAGGACGCCGCGGGCCGGGTCGCGGAGTTCGGTCCGGACATCGTGGCGCTCACCGCCAAGACGCTCGGTTGGCCCGCGGTCATCGAGATCGCGCAGATGGTCAAGGAGCAGTTCCCGAAGTGCCTCATCGTGGTCGGCGGGCCGCACCTGAGCATCTACCCCAAGGAGTCGCTCACCTGGGACTGCTTCGACCTGGCGGTGGTCGGCGACGGCGAGGAGACCTTCCTCGACATCTGCGAAGCGGTCGAGTGTGGAGCGAGCCTCGACGACATCCCGGGCACGTGCGTCCGCAAGGGCGGCGAGATCGTGATGAACGCGACGCGGGCGGTCCCCAAGGACATCGACAAGTACCCGATGCCGGCGTGGGACCTCGTCGACGTGAACCGGTACCACTGCCTGACGCTGCTCAAGCCCTTCGCCACGATGGTCACCACGCGCGGCTGCCCCTGGCACTGTGGCTACTGCAGCCAGGTCTACAGCGACAAGCTCCGTTTCCGCGCGCCCGAGCTCGTGGTCGACGAGATGGAGTGGTTGGTGAAGCAGTACGGCGTGCGCGAGATCGTCATGTTCGACGAGACGTTCACGATCGGCAAGAAGCGGATGCGGAAGTTCTCCGAAGAGATCCTCCGCCGCAACCTCAAGGTCAAGTTCAACATCCGCGCCCGCGTGGACACGGTGGACCGCGAGGTGCTCGAGCTGCTCAAGCGCGCCGGCCTCCGCAGCATCCACATGGGGGTCGAGGCGGGCACCGACCGGGTGCTCAAGATCATGAACAAGCAGATCACCCGCGAGCAGACCGAGCGCGCCTTCCGCATCGCGCGCGAGGTCGGCATCGAGACGCGCGGCTACTTCATGGTCGGCTACTACGACTCGAGCCCGCAGGACATCGAGGAGATGATCAACTTCTCCGCCAGTCTTGGCCTGGACTGGGCCAGCTACAGCGTGGCGACCGCGCTCCCCGCGACCGACCTGTACCGCATCGCCCAGGAGCGCGGCTACGTGGACGGCGACTTCTGGCGCCGGTACACCATCAACGGCGGCGGGCCGATTCCTCAGCTCGAAACCGAGACGTTCACCGCCGAGCGCCTTCGCCAGTACCGCACCAAGGCCTACCTCAACTTCTACCTGCGGCCCGACCTGATCCGTCGGAAGCTCAGCAAGTCCGAGGGTCGCGAGGAGCTGATGGAGATGCTGGGCGGCGTCACCGTGCTCAGCGAGATCGTGAAGAGCACGCTGACCAAGGCCATCCCGAGCGTCGGGATCGGGAAGTGGAACACGGTGTGAGCGGGTGAGCGAACCTGCTCAGTACCGCCCCCCCGCTGCTGCGCCGACCGGGAGGTGCTCCTCGAGGAACGCCAGGGCCTGCTCGGTCATCACGACACCGTTTGCACCTTGGTTCTCGTCGAATCGCGACCGCTTCCGGGTGCCGGGGATGGCGACGACGTGGTTGCCACGGTGCAGGACCCAGGCCAAGGCCAACTGGGCAGGGGTGATGCCCCACTCGGCGGCCAGGGTGTTCACCGCCCGGACGAGCTCCAGGTTCTTCTGGAAGTTCTCGCCGGTGAAGCGCGGGTTGTTCCGACGGAAGTCGTCCGGAGCCAGGTCGTTGGTCGAGGTGATGGCGCCGGTCAGGAAGCCCCGCCCCAGCGGCGAGTAGGCCACAAACGTGATCCCGAGTTCCCGACACGTCGCGAGGACCTCCGCCTCCGGCTCGCGCGACCACAGGGAGTACTCGCTTTGGAGGGCCGTGATCGGGTGGACGGCGTGGGCGCGACGGAGCTGGTCCGGCGTCGCCTCGGAGAGCCCGAGGAAGCGGACCTTGCCGGCGCCCACCAGCTCGGCCATCGCGCCGACCGTCTCCTCGATGGGCGTGTTGGGATCGACGCGGTGTTGGTAGTACAGGTCGATGGTGTCGATGCCCAGCCGCGTGAGCGAAGCGTCGCAGGCGGAACGCACGTACTCCGGCGTGCCGTCGAGTCCGAGAAACCGGCCGTCCTCGGTGCGCACGACGCCGAACTTGGTGGCGATCACGGCCTCGTCGCGCCGGGCGCGGAGCGCGGTGCCCACGAGGCGCTCGTTGGTCCACGGGCCGTACATGTCGGCGGTGTCGAAGAAGTTCACCCCGGAGTCGAGGGCGGAGTGGAGCAGGTCCGTGCTGACGGTGTCGGTCGCCTCGCCGTAGAAGTCGGCCATGCCCATGCAGCCAAGGCCGATGGGCGAGATGAGGACACGGGTGGCGCCGAGTCGGCGACGAGGAGGCTGGTTCATGGGAACTCCGAAAGGGAGGTTGGGTGGGGGGGTACGAGGGCCCGGTGGTGAACGGCGAGGCGCGCTGGACTACCGTTCGCTGTCCAGCATCGCCATCTGCGCGGCCGCATAGCGCGTGCCGGCGGCCGCACCGAGGGGGACGGCGGCCTCGATGGCCGTCAAGTCGGCGGGTTGGAGGCGCAGTGTGAGCGCGCCGAGGGCCTCCGAGAGGCGGTCGCGGCGGCGCGCTCCCACGAGCGGGACGATGTCGGCGCCGCGCGAGGCGACCCAGGCGATGGCAACCTGCGCGACCGTGGCGCCCCGGGCGCTCGCGACGGCGCGGAGGGCCTCGACCAGGCGCAGGTTGTGGGCGAGGTTCTCTCCCTGGAACCGAGGGCTCGAACCTCGGAAGTCGCGGGGGGTTCCGCGGTCGGCAGACCAGTGCCCGCTCAACAACCCACGGGAGAGCACACCGTAGGCGGTGATGCCGATCCCGAGTTCGCGGCAGGTGGGCAGGATGTCCGCTTCGATCGCCCGTGACAGCAGGGAGTACTCGATCTGGAGGTCGGCGATGGGGTGCGCCGCCGCCGCGCGCCGGAGCGTGCCTACTCCGACCTCGGAGAGGCCGACGTGGCGTACGTAGCCGGCTTGCACCAGGTCCCCGATCGCTCCCACCGTGTCCTCGATCGGTACCGACGGATCGAGGCGGGCGGGACGGTACACGTCCAGGTAGTCCACGCCCAGCCGTCGTAGGCTGTACGCACACGACGCCTTCACCGCCCGCGGGCTCGCGTCGAGGCCGAGGATGGCGCCGTCGGGCCCGCGGAGCAGGCCGAACTTCACGCTGATCACGACGTCTTCGCGGCGCCGGTCGCGCAGCGCCTCCGCCACCAGCAGCTCGTTGTGGCCCATGCCGTAGAAG
>SXOM01000671.1 GCA_005776735.1 Pseudomonadota bacterium | reverse complement strand
GCCTTGTGCGACGCCGCCATGCCCACGGCCGTCGCAAGTCGGCTCCCGCCGGGGCCAGGGCCCCCGGCCTTGTGCGACGCCGCCATGCCCACGGCCGTCGCAAGTCGGCTCCCGCCGGGGCCAGGGCCCCCGGCCTTGTGCGACGCCGCCATGCCCACCGAGACCTGCTCGACGTTCGACCTCGCCACGCCCACCCCTCCCGACCTCCCGACCTCCCGACCTCCCGCCTCCCGCCGCGCCGGCTCACTGCCGCTGCCACGCCCACCAAAAAATACTGCTCGAAGTTCGACATCGCCACGCCCACCGACCGTGGGCCGGTGCAGCCAGACCCTCGCGGTTCGGCGTCCCCCCGTTGTGCCAGACGCATCCCCCCGTTTGGCCGGTTCGGTGACGCGGCGGGTGACGGGTCGGGCGGAATTGGCTGAGCGGAGCGCAGGTTCGCCGCTTGCGGCGAATCTGCGGGGGAGCGAACGCCAATTTCGCCCGGCCCGGCAGGACCCGGGGGTGACTTCGTTTCGTGCACCACCCACGCTGCGTTCGGCCTGCCACCCGAAGGACGCCGACCCGCGCCCCGGGTCGCCGCGTCTTGCCCGGCCCATCGCCCGAAGCGCCACCGTCCAGAATCAGGCCAGCTTCGCGACCTTCTGCGCGATCGCCTGAAAGGTCGTGTCCCCGTCGAGGACGGCCGGCCGCCCCGCGTCGCCGCCGGCGCGGATGCTCTCTCGCAGCGGGACCTGGCCGAGCAGCGGCACCCCGTACTCGGTCGCCAGGCGCGCCCCGCCGCCTTCGCCGAAGGGGTGGGCCTTCCCGCCGCCGGGCAGCTCGAACCACGACATGTTCTCCACCACGCCCAGGACGGGGACGTCGAGCTTCTTGAACATCTCGAGCCCGCGGACCGCGTCCAAGAGCGCCACCGGCTGCGGCGTGGTCACGACGATGCCGCCGGTGATGGGCACCCCCTGGATCATCGTGAGCTGCACATCACCGGTGCCCGGCGGCAGATCGACGATGAGCCAGTCGGTGTCGCTCCAGTCGACCTCCTTGAGGAACTGGTTGATGAGCCCCATGACCATCGGCCCACGCCAGATCACCGGCTCCTTCTCGTCGACCAACAGCCCGATGCTCATGCACTTCACCCCGTGGCTCGGCAGCGGGACGATCTGCTTCTTGTCGTTGCCGATCGGCCGGGCGTGGAGGTTCATCATGAGCGGGAGCGACGGCCCGTAGACGTCGGCGTCGAGCAGGCCGACCTTGTGCCCCATCCGGGCCAACGCCACCGCCAGGTTGGTGGCGACGGTGCTCGTTCCGACGCCGCCCTTGCCGGAGGTCACCGCGATCACGCGCTTGACGCCCTCGGGCATCGACTTGGTGATCGGCCCGCCGTGGGGCTGCATCCCTGGCCCGCTCATGCCCTTGAGCGGCTCGGCGGGGCGGGCCTGGCCGTGGTTGTGCCCATGATCGTGCCCGTGCGCCGGGCCGGGAGCCGGGGCCGCGCCGGTGGCGGCGACGCCCTCCACGCGCACCGTACACACGATCTCCCCGTTCCAGCCGCGCTCGACGAGGTTGCGGAGCAGCGCCTCGCGCATCCGGCTGCGGTCGTCGGGGGTGTGCTCCTTCTTCACGGCCAGCACGAAGCGGAGCGTGTCCCCGTCGATGCGTGCGTCCTGCACGAGACCGGCGAGCCAGGCGCTACGGCCGGTGAGGGGGTCGCGCACGCGGGTGGCCGCGGGCTCCAAGAGGGCGAGAGCTTCCATGGGCGCCCGCCTAGTCCCCCGGGGGGAGGTCGGCGAGGGCCGCCGGTCCGCTTTTTCGCGCGCGCGCGGCGGAGCGTACACGCGGGCCGGTGGCGGGACGCATGGACAACGCCACGGGGCGCGGGCAAGTTGTGGTGTGCTCCTGACCGTCCTGTTCGCGTGTGGCACCGCGCCGCTGCCCACGCCGGACGGCGACTCGGGCGATCCCGCGCCGGATGCTCCCCGCGAGATCGCGCCCGGTCCCGACTGCCTCGACGAAGCCTGGCCGGTCGCGGTGCCGTTCAACGTCCTCGCCGGCCACCTCGTCGACGGACAAGCCTCGGACGAGGAGCTCGCGGCGCTGATCACCGTCGTCGAGGAGTGGGCGCCCCCGCGCCAGGGTCCGTGGGCGCACACGGTGCGCGGGCCGTGGCGCGCGACGGACGGGGTTGCGTTCGCCGGAGGCGGCGACGTCTTGGGCGCCGCTTCGGTGCCCGACGTCGCGCGGCGGGACGACGGCACCTTCGTGCTGCTGTACGTCGACGGCGACCTGGATCGCCTGGTCGAGCTGGCCGGCGAAGGAGCGCCGCTCCGCGGCGGACTCCTGGGCTTCGGTGGGCTGGGTGCGGCCACGAGCGCCGAGGGCACGGCGTGGTCGCCGGTCGAGCTGTCCTTCGCCGAGCCCTTGCCGACCTACGCGGTCGATCCGGAGCTCCAGCGCCTCGAAGACGGCCGTTGGGCCCTGTACTTCCTCGGGGTTCCTGCCGAGGAGCTGTGCGCCGACGTGCCCGATCCCTTCGCGGTGCCGACACCCCATCGCCTGTACCGTGCCGAGTCCGACGACTTGTTGAACTGGGGGCCGGCCGAGGTCGTCGCCACCCACGACGAAGGCGGCGTGGACCCGGCGGTGTGGTGCGTGGACCCGGCCACCTGCTACGCCTGGTTCTCCACGCCCCTGCAATCGGGCGACGGCGGGCGCACCTGGACCCCCAGCACGGCGCTCTCGTTCGTGTCGCCGCCCCAGGTTCCGGACGTCCTGGGCATGCAGAACGGAGAATTCTTGCTCTATGGTCTCGGCGGGGAGGGGGTGGGGGTGTCGGCTTCGTCCGACGGCCTCGCATTCACGCCGGTCGGCCTCACCGGCGCCGGGTGGGGCTCGCCGACGGCGGCGGCGGTGGACGACGAGGTCTGGTTGTGGGTCGCGGGGGAGTAGCGCAGGTGGGGGCCGCCCCGGGTCTGGCCTGACGGCGGCCGATCCCGCCGGGCGGCCCGCGTCGCGCGCCGGCCTCGGCCGCCATCGGGACGATCGCGGCGCGACGCCCCAACCTTTCTTGCTCTATCGTTCGCGCGGTTGGCGTGCGACGTCGACGACCGCCTCGGCGAAGGCCATCGCGGCCGCCTCGCACGCGTGCAGCTCTCCGGTGAGCCAGGCTGCGGCGAAATTGGTCTCGGTCGGCGGTGGGAATGCCTTGACCAGGCGCACGTCGGCGGCCTTGAGCGCGTAGTCGAGGGCGATGGTCGCTTCCATGGGGGGCGCCACCAGGTAGGCCATCGGCGTGCCGGCGACCAGCCCCGCCTGGGCGGACAGGTAGTGGCCCAGGGAGGCGATCACGTGGGGGAAAACGGCGATGTTGCCGCCGGCGTCGGCCGCGTAGAAGCAGGCGTCGTGCGCCAGCGTCTGCAACAGTGCGTCGAGCCCCGCGTCGACCTCTGCGGGATCTTCGCCTGCCAGGACGCCGAGGATCTCGCCCGAGAGCGGCCCGCTGGCGTGCCGGCTGCCGGCGTAGAAGCTCCGGGCGTACACCACGTCGACCGCGGCGTGCTTGGTGGCCTCGTCGAGCGCGACGTAGGTGGGGTCGTCCTGGTCGACGGTGACCAGCCCCAGCGCGCGGTGTCGCTCGGGGTCGGCGCCGTACGCCCGCAAGAGCGCGGGGTCGGCACCGGGGAGCCGACGCACGGTGAGCACCTTGGGCACGAGTGGCTCGAGCACGGGCATCAGACCTCCACCAGTCGGGAGCGGGCCTGCGGCGCCCGGTAGCCGCCACGCGCGGCTTCGCCCAGCTCGGCGGCGCGCGGGGCGAGGTCGAGGGAGACGCCGCTGGTGCCCTGCTCCAGCATCAGGTGGACGAGCACCGCGAGCCGGCGGGCGGCGTCGACCGGCGGTGTGCCGCGGGCGTGGATGTTGGACATCATGTTCCGGTTTCCGTCGGTGTTGCCGCGCTTGGGACCGTACACCAGGTAGGCGCTCAGGCCGTCGCCGGTGCCGAGGCCGGGGCGCTCGCCGAGCAGGATCACCGCGACCCGGGCCCGCGCCAGCTCCCCGATCTCGTCTTGCAGCCACACCCGTGCGAACTTTGCGCAAACTGGAGTGCCCACAGACCAGCCTTTTCGTTCACATTCCCGGGTGAAGGCGTCGAGCAGCTCGGGACCGGCGCCCATGGTCGCCACGGCGCTGAGGCCGTCGGCCAGGATGGGCTGGACGTCGACGTCCTTGCGACATTCGGCCGACCAGCGCGCGGCGCTCGGCTCGTCCAGGCGACGCCCGAGGTCGGGGCGCAGGAGGAACTCGCGGTGGTGCGCGACGCGGGACCGCACCGGCACGTAGCCGCGGGCCTCGGCCCACCCGTCAGGCAGCTCGGCGGCGACGGCGCCGTGGGCCACGGCCAGCTCGGCCTGGAACTGCAGGACCACGTCGGTGGCGTAGCGGGTGCCCACGTGCCCGATGCCGACGAGGGCGGTGGTATGGGCGGCGGCGGCCTCGGCCATTCGGCTGCGGCGGCGCGGGGACGGGAAGACCCGCTCCGGGGGCAGCGGCACCGGCGGCAACGGGGCGCGCGGGGGCTGGGGGTCGTCTTCCCCCAACTGGCGGCGCAGGGCCGCCACGAGGTCGCGGGTGCGGGAGAGGGGTGCGCTCAACGGAGCACCGTCACGTCACCGAAGCGGGCGCCCGGGGTGAACCCGGACGAGATGCCCCGGCTGGCCAGCCACGCGTCGAACTCCGGCGCCGGAGACTTGCGCACCAACCCGCGGACGGTCGGTACGTCGTGGAACGAGGTCGACGGGTAGGTGAGCATGATGTCGTCGCCCACCGGCAGGCTCATGAGGTAGGTGCAGCCCGCGGCGCCGAGCAGGACCTTGAGGCCTTCGAGCTCGTCCTGGCTCATGCGTGCGTGATACGTGAAACATGCGTCACATCCCATGGGCAGTCCCATGAGCTTGCCCATGAAGTGATCTTCCAGCCCCGCACGGGTGATCTGCGGACCGTCCTCCAGGTACTCGGGGCCGATGAACCCCACCACCGTGTTCACGAGGAACGGCTTGTACCGGCGAGAGAACCCGTAGGCCCGGGCCTCGAGCGTCACCTGGTCGGCGCCGTGGTGGGCGTCGGAGGAGAGCGCGTTGCCTTGCCCGGTCTCGAAGTACATGAAGTTCGGCCCGAGGCTGGACCGGCGGCGTCGCATGAGGTCCCACGCTTCGTCCATGAGCCGCACGTCGATCCCGAACGCGGCGTTGGCGGCCTGGGTGCCGGCGACGCTCTGGAACATGAGGTCCATCGGACAATCGAGCGCCAACGCCTTCATCTGCACGGTGACGTGGCTCAGGACGCACTGCTGCGTCGGGATCTGGTTGCGGGTGCGCAGGTCGCCCAGCGCGCGGAGGATCTCGGCGGTGCTCTCGGGCGTGTCGGTCGCCGGGTTCACCCCGAGGACCGCGTCGCCGCAGCCGTACACCAGGCCCTCCCGGGCGGAGTAGAGGATGCCCTCGACGTCGTCGGTCGGGTGGTTGGGCTGCAAGCGGGACGAAAGGGTACCCGGGAGGCCCAAGGTGTTGTTGCATCGTACGAGCACTTCACACTTCGCGCCGGCGACCATCAAGTCCATGTTGGACATGAGCTTGCAGACGGCGGCCGCCATCTCCGGGGTCAGGCCGGGGCCGACGCTCCGTAGGCGGGCCGCGGTGGTGCCGGCGTCGAGGATCCACTCCCGGAACTGCCCGACCGAGAGGTGCTTGACGGCGTTGTACGCTGACTCGTCCAGCGAGTCTTCCACCAGCCGGGTGAGCTCGTCCGCTTCGTAGGGCACCACCGGGTTGGCCCGCAGCTCGGCCAGCGTGAGCTGCGCCAGGACCGCGCGGGCGGCGACCCGCTCCACCGGCTCGCGCGCGGAGACGCCGGCCAGGTCGTCGCCGGACTTCGGCGGGTTGGCCTTGGCCAGGACCTCCTTGACCGAGCCGAAGGAGTAGGCGACCCCGCGGATGGTGGCCTGCAGCTTCACGGGGCCTTCTCGGCGCGGGACGGCTCGTGCCCGGCGATCACCGCCACACCTGGGCAGTTCGCGTAGAACCACCGCGCCCAGTCGAGGCTGCGATCGAGGGCGGAAGGGTCGGCGTCGATGAGCGCGGAGACCAAGGCCGGCCGGCGTTTGTCCTGCAGGTGCGCGTCGACCCAGGCGGTGTCGCCGACGAAGAGGTACGGCCGGTCGGCGGCGCGCACGAGCACGCTGGCGGACCCTCGGGTATGTCCCGGGGTGCCCAGGTACCAGATCGTCCCGTCGCCGAGCACGTCCTTCGCCGGCACACCGAGCGCGCGCCCCACCACGCCGTCGCGCAGGTCTTGCCCGACCACGTTCACGGCCCGGCGCAGATCGCCGGGGAGCCCGCCGGTGTCGTCGAGGCCGGCCCACACCTGCACCCCCGGGAAGTCGAACAACCCCCCCACGTGGTCGAAGTGGTTGTGCGTGAGCAGCACCAGGCGGGGGGAAGCGACCCGCTCCGCCGCCGCCTTTCCTTCGGGAACCTCGACGTCGAAGGTGGCGAAGAGGCCGCGCGGGAACGTGCCCGCCCGCGTGGTCTTTCCGAGCCCGCTGTCGACCAGGACCGTGCCCGACGGGTGGCGGACCACGCCGACGAGGTAGGGCAGGTCGACCGCGCCGGTGCGGCCACCGCCCTCGACCTGCGCCCAGTCGGTGTGTTGGACCCCGGCGGTGATCAGCTCGACGCTGACCGCGCTCTGGGGGGTGGGCGCGGGGCAGGCCATCTCGGTGGGGAGGGGGAACACGACCGGGAAGCTAACCCTAGTACGGGCAGTGGCGGCATCCCGACCCGCAGCAGGCGCCCCGCGCCCGGTGGGCCGCCGCGGTGAACACGCTCCGGCCACTCGCAGGGTCGACGTAGGTGTCCTGGCCGGCCGCCACCGCCTCGTCGTGGCGGCGCAACGCTTCCGGCGTCGGGGCCGGCCTCGCCACGAGGCGGGCGCGCACCGTCTCGAGCGCACACAGCGGGTGGCGCCAGTCGGTGCTCAGCGTTGGGACCAGTGCAGGAGCAGGCTGCCGATGGCGGGCCCGACGTTCTCTTCCGGGCCGGCACGTTTGCCGTCCCAGCGACGGACGTACCGCCGCTCGCGCACCCAGACGGCCGCGCCGTCGACCGCGAAGAGCTGGCCGCCGCCGTCCCAGGGGCGGCCGCAGCGTTCGGTCGACACCGCCTCGAGGCTGGCCTCGGTGCCGGGGAGGAGCGTCTCTTCCAACTCGCAGCACAAGCCGACGCGGACCGGCCACCGGTGCAGCGCGACCACCTCGGCCACCGGCAAGGCTTCGCGTACGGCGAGCACCTTGGACGTGGGACGCAACAGGTCGGGGTACCCGAAGACCAGCCAACTGCGCCCGTCGTCACACACCAGCTTCATCCGGGCGGTGGAACTGTTGAGCACGTCCATCGCTGCAGGAATGCTCGAAAGTGCATCCGGCAGCGTCGAGTTCCCCACGGGCACGAGCCGCCCGCCGAGGTCGACCAGCGCGCCCTGCCAGCCGCCCGCCGCGGGCGGCGACGACGGTTCGGGGCGCTCGCCGGCACCGGACTGCACGAGGTCCATCCCGCGGCGGGGGGGCTCGATGCCGACGGGCGCGGCCAGGACGTCGGGCAGCGGATCGGCGGTGGTGCGGGCACGCACCACCGGGCGCACGAGCTCGGTGGCGCGACGGGCCGCCGGCGCCTCCTTTCGCAGCTCGCCCGCGAGGTGGCCGAGCATCGGGAGCACGAGCTTGTCCATCCCGAGGCGACAAGCGCCGGTGGAACCGGGGAGGACGAAGACGAGCCTTCCGCCGGCGAGGCCACCGAGGGCGGACGACAACATCGCGGCGGGGCCGATCTCCGCGTAGGACAGGCTGCGGAAGAGTTCGCCGAATCCTTCCAGCTCGCGCGTGAGCCGGCTGCGCACCACCGCCGGTGTGCAATCGCGCGCGGAGATGCCGGTGCCGCCGGTGAGCAGCACCAGCTCGACATTCGCGGTGCCGAGCGCCCGATCGAGCTCGGCGCCGATGGCGTCGGCGTCGTCGGGCACGATGGCGTGGCCGACGACGATGTGGCCCGCGCCCTCGACCATCGTGCGCAGGAGCGGCCCGGACTTGTCCTCGGCCGGCCCCCGCGAGGTGGACACGGTGACGACATGGACCTGGAGGGGCACCAGGGACTCGTGCGCGTGCGGCATGGGAGCTGCTAACCCGGCGGCTCCGCGGCGCGGGCCAGCCAGGCTTCGAGGATGACCATCGCCGCCCACGCATCGACGTCACGACGGGCCGCGCCCGCGGCTTCGATTCGGGCCCGCGCTTCGGCGGAGGTGTACCCCTCGTCGACGTACTGGGGCTCCAGCGCGAGCAGCGCCCCGACCGCGTCCCCGACCTGACGGGCGAGGCGCTCCATGCGGCCGCCGGCGTCCGGCAGCCCCACCACCAGCGCGGTGGCGCCCCGGGCGCGGGCGAGCGCGGCGAGCTGCTCCGCGTCTCGGCGGACTCCGGCGCGCAAGACCGTCCGGTCGGGGAAGGCCATCCGCCGCCCGGCGTCGGTGTACGCCACCCCGATCTTGGCGGTGCCGACGTCGAGGGCGATCGCGGGTCCGGGAGCGGGAGGCACGCGTCGGCCTACCCCGTGCGATACTCGGGCGCATGGCCGTCCGCTTCGACATCATCAGCCAGGGCGAGGAGCTGTTGGCCGGCCAGGGGGTCGACACCAACGCCCCGTGGATCTCGTCCGAGCTGCAGGGCGTCGGGCTGGTGCCGGGGCGGGTCACGGTCGTGGGCGACGCGCTCGCGGCGATCCGTGAGGTCATCGAGGAGAGCGCCGCGCGCGCCGCCGTGGTGGTGTGCACCGGGGGCCTCGGGCCCACCAGCGACGACCTCACCCGGGACGCGGCGGCCGCGGCCTTCGGCGTACCGCTCGAAGAGAGCGCGGTGGGCCTCGCCCAGATCGAAGCACGCTACCGCTCCCGGAACCGCCCCATGCCCCCGAAGAACCGGGTGCAGGCGCTCCTTCCGCAGGGGGCCACCCTCTTGGAGAACCCGCTGGGCACCGCGCCGGGGTTCCTCGTCGACACGGGGTGTTGTCTGTGCTTCTTTCTGCCTGGCGTCCCGTTCGAGATGAAGCCGATGGTGCAGGCACACGTGCTGGACCGCGTGCGCGACCGGTTCGGGCTCGCGCCGCGACGCACCGTCATCCTGCGCACCGTGAACCTGGCGGAGAGCGTCGCCGCGGAGCGGATGGACGGGTTCGAGCGCCCCGGGGTCGTGGTCGGCTACCGCGCGAGCTTCCCGGAAGTGCAGGTGAAGCTGCACGTGGAGGCGGGGCAGGACACCGCGGGCCTGACCACCGAGGCGGTCGCCCGCCTCGGTCCGCCGTTCGTCTTCGGGGTGGACTCGGGGTCCCTGGCCGATGTCGTGGTCGGCAGTCTGCGCGCCCGGGGGCAGACCGTCTTCACGGCGGAGAGCTGCACGGCGGGTCGCATCGCCGCGGAGCTCACGGCCACCGCGGGGGCGTCGGACGTCTTCGTCGGGAGCGCGGTGGTCTATGCCGACCGCGAGAAGGTGCGGCAGTGCGGGGTGCCGGAGGCGGTGCTGGCCGAGCACGGCGCGGTGAGCGAAGCGACGGCGCGCGCGCTGGCAGAGGGGGCCCGCGCGCGGAGCGGCGCCGACTGGGTCGTGGCGGTCACCGGCGTCGCCGGCCCCGGTGGGGGCAGCCCGGAGAAGCCCGTCGGCACGGTACATTTTGCGGTGGCGGGGCCCGACGGCACCACCCATCGTCAGGTGCGCCTCCCGTACGACCGGCTGCGGAACCTCGCCGCCTCGGTCGCCGTCGCGCTGGACCTGCTGCGCGGACGACTCCTGAACCCGACCTGAACGAGAAATTTCAATCCGACCATTTTTTGGCGCGACGTGCCTTGCGTCCGTACAGGTATGGGGTAGGATACCCACGTCACCCGAAGGAAGGCCCATGCCCATCGACCCCGAACGTTCCAAAGCCCTCGAAGCCGCTGTCGCCTCCATCGAGCGCAGCTACGGCAAAGGCGCGATCATGCGCATGGGGGCTTGATGCCTCGACCCTTGGCGATCGTCTGCAGAATGTCCCCCACCGCGCCAGGCGTTGGCATGATCGGTGCGTTCGCCCACGCCATAAGTTTGTCGTACCCGGGAGCGT
>SXOM01000670.1 GCA_005776735.1 Pseudomonadota bacterium | reverse complement strand
CGCCGCCCTCGAGGCCTGCTTGCCGCGGGCGTCGGCGGGCGTCGGCGGCTAAGCCCGCCGGATGGCCAGGCCGCCCGAGCCCGAGCTCCCGCGCGAAGTGCTCGACCGGCTCGCGTCGGCCGAGCGGGTGCTCCTGCACGTGGGCCGGCTCGGGGCGTCCACGCCGTTGGTGGTCGCGCCCGCGCCGCTCCTGGGCCAACTCTACGTGCTCCTGGTCCCCGACGACGCGGCGCGCGCCACGATGGAGGCCACCTCGGTCGCGACGCTGAGCGCCGAGGCCGCCGACGGGAGCTGGAGCGTCTCCGCCCGCGGGCGCCTGTTGCCGGGGCCGCCCGCCAACGTCGACCCGCGCCGGGCCGAGCTCGCCCACTGGGTGCCCGACGGGTGGCCGGCCCGGTGGATGGCGGCGCGCTTCTATCCCGAACACGTCGAGTACCAGACCGAAGCGGCCGAGGGCCGTCGTCGCGCCGCGGGGCCCGTGCCGGGCCTGGCTCCGATGACGCGCCGCGCGCTGTACGTGGAGCTGGTGGAGCCGATGGCGCCGTGGTTCCTCGTCGCCGGCGTGCTCATCGGGGTCGGCATCCTCGCGGTGGCCGCCGAGGAGTACGGTCGGCCCGACGTGCTCGTCGTCGCCCTGCTCGCGGCGGTGCTCACCCCGGTGGCGGCGCGGGTGCTCCTCGGGTCGGTCGACCTGGAGCGGTTCCGGAAGGGCGTCGCGAGTGAGAAGTCGCTCGGGCCGCTCGTCGGGGCGTGGGTCGCGCCGGCCGAGCTGCGCGCCGACGGCGGGCGGATCGCGGCCGGGGCGGCGGTGGCGTGGGTGCTCCTCGTCCTGCTCGGCGGCAGCGTGGTCGCGGGTCTGGTATCCTTGCTCAGCGGGGCGCCGATCCTCCTGTTGGGGATGGCGCTCCGGCGGCGGGTGACCGAGCGGGAGGAGGGGGGAGCGTGAACGTCTGCTTGCGCGGGTCGAGCCCGGCGACGATGGTGGCGGGGATCCTCCTGCTCAGCCGCGCCCGCACCTTCGGGCAGCGCATCCGGGTCGAGATCCTCGGCGATCCGGGCGACGTCGGCGCGGTCACCGGCCCCGCCGTCCTGCACTCGGCGGCGCTGGCGTCGTGCGGCGTCGGGCGCGAGCTCGGGAGCGGGGCGCTGGTGGTCGTGCCGGGGCCCGGGTCGGCGCCGTTGGCGATGAGCCTGAGCCCCGAGGGCCGGGGGGCGTGGTTCGAGGTGGCCCGCGACGGCGATGGCGAACACCCCGCCTCGCGGGCGCTCATGCAGCTCCTGCGCGACGTGCGACCCGAGAAGCGGCGGCTGGCGGCGGCGGTGCGGCAGGGGTTTGCGGCGCTGGGTGTCGCCCTCGAACCGGCGCTCCTCGACGTGCTCTTCGGCGCGCCGGTCGCGCCGCTGGGGCGGCTCGCGGTCACGCTGCGGGCCGGGCGCACGATCACCGGGGAGCGCGGCGCGCCGGTCACGGCGGCGTTGGCGGCGCCGCTCGACGAACACGCCGCCCCCGACGCCGCCATCGCGATCTCGCGCATGCCGCTCGCCGTCCAGGAGCCGCTGCTCGCGCTGCGGGCGCACGCCGCGGCGTTGGCGGCGGAGGGGTCGCCCGCCTTGGCGTTGGCGCTCGACGAGCTCTTGGCCCACTTCGGGCTCTTGCCGCTCGGTGGCATCCTCCCGCCGCTGGATCCGGCCACCGACGCGGTGGCGGTCGGTCTGAGCCGTGCGCTGGCGGCCACCGGGCGCGCCGACCAGGCGCAGGCGCCGTTGATGGAGACCTACCGGTTCCTCGGCGGCGGCTTCGTCAAGCACGCCGAGTGGGTGGTCGATCTCCCCGCCGACGCGCCGCCGGTCGAGCGCCTGGCACGTTGGCGTTGGTTCTGCACGCAGGTCGCCGAGGCCGCCGCCCGGGTGGACCGCATCTGGCGTGACCTCGTCGACCCCCCGATGTAGCTGGCTTGACACGCACGCCGGACGCGGGCACGATCGAGGCATAGGCGAAAGGAGCCCCCGTTGGCGGGCCTCGATCTGATTCGGCTGGGAAAAACCATCCACTACCTGTTGCGTCACCCGGGCCCTGCGCTGGTCTCCGACGCCGAGGGATGGTTTTGCATGGACGAAGTGGCCCGCGTGGTCAGCCGTACGATCCGGCGTCCCGTCGCGATCGACGACGTCACCGGGGCGACGTTGGTCTTCGTCGGCGCGCGGATGGAGATCGAGTCCGGCCGCATGCGCCTGCAAGTCTCGGCCGCACACGAGCGCTACACCGGGCCCGACCTGCTCTTCCACGCCGCGCCGCGGGGCCGGCTGCCGATCTACGAGCGCGAGGGGCGCTTGTGGTCTCCGGGCGAGTCGGGGGTGCACCTCTCGCGCCAGGAGGGCTCCGCGTGGCGGGTGGCCCACCGCACGTTCGTCGACCCGTTGGTGCTGATCGTCGACGCCGCGCGTGCCCGGCGGGACGGCGTGGCGTTCGTCCGGTCGCGGGCGGGTCTGTACCTGGCGCCGACCATCCCGCTGCGGCACGTGCTCAACCTGCGTCCCGGGTTCGCCGAGCAGGCCAGCGCCGGCGGTTTCGTCGTGGACTGGACGCGCGGCGTCCCGCGCATCGGCCTCATCCGCGTCGCCCGCCGCCACGGCTACACGTGGGAGGTCGCCAAGGGCAAGCTCGAGTACGGCGAACCCCCCGCGGTCGCGGCGGTGCGCGAGATGCGCGAAGAGATGGGCGTGACCGTGCCGGTGCGCGAGGTCACCTCGCTCGGGTCGGTCCGCTACGGCTTCTACACGCGCGAAGGCACGCCGCGGCTCAAGACGATCTACCTCTTCGCGATCGAGCTCGCCGAGCCCTTCGAAGACTTCCGCCCCTTGGGCGAAGAGGGCATCGAGGAGGTGCGGTGGTTCTCGTTGGTCGAGGCCCTGGCCGTGCTCGGCCACCCGAGCCTCCGGACCACGCTCGGGCGGCTCCTCGCGGTGCTCGACGCGCGGGCCGACGAGCTCGGCGTGCCCGGCACCAACCTCCAGCTCACCGGCGACGACTGACGTGGCGCGGCAGCTCGAGTTCTTCTTCGACTTCGCCAGCCCCTTCGCCTACCTCGCGGCGACGCAGGTGGGGGCGCTCTCGCGGCGCACCGGCGTCGAGTTGGTGTTGCGCCCGGTCCTGCTCGGGGCGTTGTTCCGGCGCGTGGGCCAGGTGGACGTGCCGATCGCCGCGATGTCCGAGGTCAAGCGGCAATACACGCTGCGCGACCTGGGCCGGTGGGCGCGGTGGTGGGGCGTGCCGCTGGTGTGGCCGGCCGCCTTTCCACTCCGGACGGTCCTGCCGCTGCGGGTTTTTCTCGGGCAGCCGACGTTGGCCCGGATGGAGGCGATGTTCTCCGCGTCGTGGGGCCGTGGCCAGGACATCGGCCAGCCCGAGGTGCTCGCGGCGCTCGGGGTGGGCCCGGCCGAGCTCGCCGCCGCCGAGTCGGCGCGCGAGGCGCTGTTTGTGGCCACGGCCTACGCAGAGTCGGTGGGGGTTTTCGGCGTGCCGAGCTTCCGGGTCGATGGCGGCGAGGTCATCTGGGGGCAGGACCGCCTCGCGATGGTCGAGCGTGCGTGTCGCGGCGAGCGCATCGAGCCGGGGTAGGCGGCGCATCCGGGCGCCGGCCCGCGACCGTCCCGAAGCGGAGCGAGGCGGGTGGCCGGCGCGCGGCGGGGGCGACGGGAGGCGCTACGTGTCGCCCCCGCCGCGCGTCGCGCGCACGCCTCGGCT
>SXOM01000104.1 GCA_005776735.1 Pseudomonadota bacterium | reverse complement strand
CCGAACCCGGCGCACCGGCCCTACCCGGCCCGGTGCGCGTACCCGAAGCGCCGGTGCTCGGCGCCGCTCCGGGCGGGGCGGGCGCCTGGGCCGGCGGGCTCGAGCCCGGCTGGCTCCGCGCCCTCTTGGCGCGGCTCTACGATCGGCGCGCCGACGGGGTGCTCGACGTGGTGACGCCCGACGGCCGGGACCGGGTGTTCCTGCATCGGGGGGTCCCCGCGGCGTCGCGCAGCTCAGAGGGGGGCACCGAGCTCGGGAAGGTGCTGGAGCGCCTCGGGGTGCTCTCCGGCCCCCGCATCGAGGCCGCCGTGGCCGAAGCGCGGCGCAACGGGCGCCCCCTGGCCGACGAGCTGGTGGCCACCGCCCAGGTGGGCCGCGCCGCCGCCGAGCGCGCCCTGCGCGAGCAGATCGTCGAGCGCTTGTTGCGGCTCGACGCGCGCGGGGAGGGCCGCTGGAGCTTCGAGCCCAGCGACCCCGTGGGCCTCCCCGGCTACGAAGCGCCGCTCGGCGCGGTCTGGGTCCGGCTCGGCGCCGGGGTCGAGGGCGCCCCGCTCCCCCGCGACCGTCACGTGCGCTGGTCGGCGCCGGCGTGGGCCTGGGCGTTGGTCGATCCCGAGGGTGCGCACGCGTCCCTCCACGCGGCGATCATGCGCGGCGACACCGTCGCCGCCTGCGCCGCGACCGACCCCGTGGGCGACGCCTGGCTGGGGGTCTTCCGCCGGTTCGGCATGATCGCGCTGGTCGACGGTGCCGAGGCGGGAAGGCGCCGCGCGCCGGGCCCGCCGGCCGACCTCGCCCGGATCGAGGCCGACCTCGCCAGCCGCGCCCACGCCCTCGGCGACGCGGATCACTACACGGTCCTCGGCGTGGCGCCCGACGCATCGGCGGCCGAGGTGCACGCCGCCAACGTGGCCCGCGCCCTCGCCTCCGACCCCGACCGCCTGCCGGTCGGGGTCGGCCCCGCGGCCAGGGAGCGCGCGCAAGGCCTCTTCGCCGCGGTCCTCGAGGCCGGGCGGGTGTTGACCGACCCCGACCGCCGCGTCATCTACGACCAGTTGCTCGCCCGCCGGGGCGGCGCGCGGCCGGCCGCGGGCGCGACCGCCGACCACGGCGTCCTGTTGGCCGAGCGGGGGCGGCAGTGTTTCCGGCGCGGGGAATACGTCACCGCGGCCGGGCTGTTGCGCCACGCCGCCCACCAGGAGCCCGACGACGCCGACCTGTTGGCGATGCTCGGCCGCACCCGGCGCCTCGCCTGCCCGGACGACCCCGCCGCCGGCGAGCCCGAGCTCCGCCGCGCGGTCACCCTCGACCCCACCGCCGACTTCCCGCGCTATTGGCTGGCGCGCCTCCACCACGAGCGCGGCGACCACGAAGCGGCCCGCCACCTGCTGCGCGAGATCCTCACGCAGAACCCCGAGTTCGAGCCGGCCCGCGAAGCCATGAGGTTGTACCTGCCATGAACCCGCTCACCGACGCGCTCTGTGCGCGGTCCCTCGAGGGCGCCACCGGCGCGCTCGATTGGACCGACCAGAAGCGCCGCCGCGTCTTCTTCTTCGAGCACGGCCGGATCGTCCTCATCCAGTCCAACCTGCGCTCCGAACAGGCGGCGCCCCCGGCCGGCCCCGACGAGGTCGCCGCCGCGGCCCACGCGCGCATCACCGGCGCGCTCCGCGAAGCGGGCGGCGAAGCCCGGTGGATGGAGGGCGCGGCCGCGCCCCGACACGAGCCCGCCGACCTCGCCACCGCGGTGTGGGAGTCCGGACCGCGCCGCCCGGCGCTCGGTTCGTGGCTCAAGACCGTCGCCGCCGGCGCGGGGTGGCTCCACCGCCAGGCGATGCCGGCGGAGTTGGCGCACTACCTCGAGGAGCTCGACGGCACGCGCACCCTCGACGAGGTGGTCGCGTTTGCGCCCGCCGAGCCCGAGCTCGTCGAGCGGTGGGTGCGCGTCGCGTTCACCGTCGGCGCGCTGCTCGACGTGGGCATCGAGGCCAACCCCTACGAAGTGCGCAGCGTCGCCCGGCGGCGGGACTGGGACACCGGCGCCAGCGTCGACGACATCGCGTCGCTCATCTCGGCGGGCCTCGGCCAGAGCGCACCGCCCCCGGCCACGCCCACCCGCCCCGACGCCATCACCGAGCGCTTCGGCCCCGCGCTCCGCCGCATCCGGCAGGCGCCCGACCACTTCGCGGTGCTCGGCGTGAGCTGGCAGGACGCGCCGGAGAGCCTGCGCCGTGCGTACTTCGCGCTCGCCCGCGACCTGCACCCCGACGGGTTCGCCGGCGCCGCGCCCGAGGTGCAGGAGGTCGCGGTCGAGCTGTTCGACAAGGTGCGCGCCGCCTGGGAGGTGCTCGGCGACGACACCAAGCGCGCGGCGTACATCCGGAAGGTCATCCACGGCGAGAAGACCGAGGACGAGCTGGCGATGGAGAAGGTCCGCGCCATCCTCGAGGCCGAGGGCGACTTCAAGCGTGCGCTCGTCGAGTTCAACGCCGGGCGCATCGCGGCCGCGCACGAGCTCTTCGTCCGCGCCGCCGACAGCGTGCCCGAAGAGCACGAGTTCGCCGCGCACGCCGGGTACACCACCTTTCGCGTCTACGCCGGCAAGGACCCCGAGCGCGCCGACGCGGGCGTGGCCCGGCTCAAGGCGGCGCTCGAAGCGAACGAGCGCCTCGACACCGCCTGGGTGCTCCTGGCCAAGGTGTACCGCGACCGCAAAGACCGCACCGCCGCGCGGGAGTGTCTGGTCAAGGCGCTCAAGATCCGTCCGACCAACCCCGACGCCCCGGTCGAGCTCAAGCGCCTGGAGCGCGACCGCCCGGACGAGGACGCGAAGGGCTCGGCCTCCGGCCTGTTCAACAAGCTCTTCGGCAAGAAGTGAGGGCGGCGCGCCGCGACCGTCCGCGTAGAGCGGCCGTCGCTCGCGACGCGCCGCGCAGCGCACCCGCCCCGGCCCGACCTCGGGACGGTCGCGGCGCAGCGCCCGTCTGCCTTAGTCCAACGCCTCGCGGACCGCTTCGCACGGCTCGCCGACCGCGGTGACCCAGAGCTGGTGGACCGCGCGGGTGGCCGCCACGTGCAAGAGCCGCCGGTGGTGCGGCCGGCTGGTCCACGCGCCTTCGCTGGCGCCGAGGATCACGACGTAGTCGAACTCCAAGCCCTTGACCTGCGCGACGTCGACGACGTCGATGCCCGGCGCGAACGCGAACTCCTGGTCCTGCACCAGCCGGAGGTCGGGCACCTCCATGCGGTCGAGCCCCTCGAAGTACAGGCGCGCCGTGGCTTCGTCCAACGAGATGAGGGCCACGCTCGCCGCGGGCTCCTCACGCAAGAGCGTGCGCAGGGCGATGCCCAGGGCGTCGACACACTCGCCGTGCTCGCCGAAGGTGAGGACCTCGACCGCGGGACCGTCGCGCGTGGTCGCCGGCGCCGCCTCGTCCTCGGCGAGCGGACCGAGCACCGCCCGCGCGAAGGTCGCGATGGGCGTCGTGGACCGGTACGAGATGCGCAGCGTGCTCAGCTCGGTGGACGCGATGCCGAGGCCGAGCAGCAGGTCCTGCCAGCGGAGGCTGCCGCCCTTTTCCATGATGTGCTGCTGGGTGTCGCCCGACAGCGTGATGCACTGGTGTTTGTCGCACATGCCGAAGAGCGTGGCGATCTCCATCGGGGAGAAGTCCTGGACCTCGTCGACCGCGAGGTGCGAGTAGCGGATGTGCCCGCCCTCCTTGGCCTTGAACGGACCGACGCGGAGCTGGTACGCGCGGAGCAGGATGGCGTCGTCCTCCTCGTCGAGCCACGGCTCGGCGGCGCGATCGCCCTCGGCGCGGGCGGCGAGCTGCCCCTGCTGCGAGCGTGTCCACGTCAGCAGGGTCTGGACGTCCTGCGGGGCCACCCCGGGCAGGCGACCGAGCAGGGCGCTGTCGCCGACCAGCGCCTTCCAGTCGTCGACCGCGCTGCCGGGTGTGGGCGGCGCCTTGCGGTGGGCGATGAGCTCGGCGAGGACCTTCGGGAGCTCGGGATGGAGCTTGATGCGCGCCACCGCGCTCGGCGTGTTCGCGTTGGCGTTTCCCGGCAACGACGGGAAGTGCCGGCGGACAAGCAACCTCGACAGCTCGGCCCACGTGACCACGCCGACGCCCTGGACACCCAGCGACGGGAGCACCTTGGACACGTAGTCGCGGAGGGCACGGCCCCACACCACGACCACCATCTTGTGCGGTGCGAAGCGCTGCGGGCTCTGGTACGCGAGCCACGCGATGCGGTGGAGCGCCACCGTGGTCTTGCCCGAGCCCGCACCGCCGCGGATGATGACCGGACCGCTGTCGGCGCGGCTGATGAGCTCGAACTGAGAGGGGTCGATCAGCGCCGCGATGTCGGGCAGGTGCTTGTCCTGGCGCAGCGACTTGCCGGTGGAGAAGCTCCCTGCGCTGCCGCTCTTGCGCTCGGG
>SXOM01000103.1 GCA_005776735.1 Pseudomonadota bacterium | reverse complement strand
GAGGTCCACGGCGAGCGCATGGCGGAGGAGATCGACGCCAGCCCCGACCGATGGCAGGTGGACGAGCTCCTCGACGTGCCCGAACTTGACGACATGGACGACATCCCGTTCTGACCGGCTTCCGCTCGGCGAGCGACCGCTTCGTCGCGACGCAGATGGGACACAGCTCGAGCGCCGTCCCACGGCGGCCACCGGTGGCGTCTCGCCGGATGCCACCGGTGGAGTTGGGTGGGACCGTACACGAACGCCGTGAATCGCGCGGACGCTCGACGAGCGTTGTGCGTGTCGCGACCCAGTCCGCTCCAGCGGCGCCACAACTCGAAAAGCTGGCTCCAGCTTCGCGAGTTGTGTCGCGTCGCGCCGCCGCTCGGGGCGACGATCGCGCGGTGAGCCGCGCCGCTCCACGAGCGAACGCCGCGAATCGCGCGGACGCTCGAGGCGGGGGGTTATTGAACGAACGTTCGTTCAGTAACTCCGGCGCGCCGGTCGACCTCGCGCCCGCCGACCTCGCGCCGGCCGATCTCGCCCACCGCCCCGGGCTCGCCCCGCCCCTCCGCGCGCCCGCGGGATAGCCCCGGCCGATGGACCTCGCCCCCCTCGTCGACGCCGTCGCCAGCTCCCGCCGGATGGTGGTGCTGACCGGCGCGGGCATGGGCCTGGCCAGCGGGATCCCCACGTTCCGCGGCACCGATCCCGACGCGGTGTGGGCGCACGACGTGATGGAGCTCGGCACGCGCGCCTACTTCGAACGCAACCCGGTCGGCTCGTGGCGATGGTACCGCTCCCGCTTCGCCAACCTCGGCGCCGCCGAGCCCAACGCCGGCCACCACGCACTGGTGGCCCTGGAGCGTTGGCAACGGTCGCGCGGCCGCGAGCTGCTCCTGGTCACCCAGAACATCGACGGCCTGCACCGCCGTGCCGGCTCCGAAGCCCTGGTCGAGGTCCACGGGCGCTCCGACCGCGTGCGGTGCCCGCGGCGCGGGTGCCCCCATGCGTCCCCCGCCGGGAGCCTCGCGGCCGCCGACTTCGACTGGGCGGCCTTCGACGCCGCCCCCGGCGAGGGCACGCTTCCCCGCTGCCCGGCGTGCGGCGCCGCCGTCCGCGCCCACGTGCTGTGGTTCGACGAGGCCTACGTCGACCACCGCGACTACCAGTTCGAGCGCGCGATCCGGGCGTTCCGCGCCGCCGACCTGATCCTGTACGTCGGCACGAGCTTCGCGGTCGGCATCACCGCCGCCGCGCTCGACGCCGGCGGCGTACAATGGACCATCGACCCCGGCGAAGCCGCGGCGCCGGTCGGCGTCGAGGTGCTCCGCGCCGCCCAGGAGGCAGCGCTGCCGGCGCTCGTCGCGGCGGTGGCCATCCGGGTTAGGGGGCTCGGGCCGGAGGCCGAATGAGCTGGCTCGCCCTTTCGTTGTGCGTCACCGCGGCCTTCGCGGACACGCCGGTGCCCGCGGGCGCCGTGGCCGTATCCGTCGGCACCACCGGCGGGATCCGCGTGGCCGGCGGTGCCGCGATGGCGTGCCCGCCGGACTGGTGCGGCTCCGCGTTCCCCGCGCTGGAGGCCAACCTGGCCGACGCCCACGCGGCCGCGCCGGCCGCCCCGCTGTCGATGGTGGTGGCCCCGGGTGCCCCGTTCGACGCGGTGTCCAGCGTCATCCAGGCCGCGCGCGGGCTCGGCTTCGCGGAGATCTTGTGGTCCGCTGAAGGCGAACCCTCAGCGTGGACGCTGCCACCGGCGCCGCTGGCGCTCGTGCACGCCGTGGGCACGCACGACGGCCCCCTGGCCGACGCGCCTCCGCCCCCGCCCCCGCTCATCGTCTACCTCGGTGCGGGGGGCACCGCCGCGAGCCGCTACGTCCTGAACGAGCAGCGACAGCCCAACCGGCCCGACGGCGGCGTCGACCTGGAGTGGCTCGGGGCCGCGGCGGCGGCCGATCGGAAGGCCTTTCCGAGCGAGCTCGGCGTGTACGTGGACGTCGAGTTGCCCGCCTCCGCCGAGTCGGTGCGCGCCGCGCTGCGGGTGCTCGAACACCAAGGGTACGCCAGGATGGACGCCTTCTCCCGACGCGCCCCTGCGCCTGCTGCGCCCGGGCTGAGCGTCTCCGAGAACCCGATCATCCTGGGCGCGCTGGATGCCGAGGAGATCGGGCGGGTCATCAAACCCAGCCTGGCCGAAGTCGACCGCTGCTACACGGCGGCCCTGAAGTCCCGCCCCGCCCTCGCGGGGGTGGTGGTGGTCAAGTTCGTGATCAACGCCGGGGGCACCGTCGACAGCACCACGATCAAGTCCACGACGCTCGGCGACGCCGAGGTGGAGGCGTGCCTCGCCCGCGCCGTGCGCCCCCTGAAGTTTCCCAAGCCCAAGGGCGGCGGCATCGTCATCGTGTCGTGGCCGATCAAGTTCTCGTCCACCGAGCCGGCCGAGGGTCCGCCGCCCCGGTGACGGGAGGGCGGAGGCCTGCCGCTACCGGTCCGCCTCGCAGCTCCAACACGACTCGAAGCTCGCCGGATTGTGCTCCCCGCACGCCGGGCACACCCACTCCAGGTGCGCCTGCGCCTCGACCGCCGCGAGCACCCCGCGCGCCGCCTCGGCGTCGGCGGCGGCCACCCAGACGTCGACCCGGGCGTCGGGGATCGGGATCTCGCCGGCGAGCGCGGGGCGCGACATGCCGCGCAGGTGCGCCGACAGCCCCGCGTGCTCGAGCGTGGAACGGACGAGGGTGGCCTCGGCGAGGGTGGCAGCGGCATGGACGCGGATCACGACGGCGCCGGTAACCGCTCCGCCGCGTCGTTCGTCAGGGATCCGTCAGCACGCGCCGCCGACCCCCGTTTGCGCTATCCTACGGCCGTGCTGACCTTCCTGTTCTTCGCCTGCGGCCCCATCAGCTCCATCCAGCTCGACGACTCGGGCGATCCCGCCGACTCCGGGACCACCGGCGACACCGATCCCGACACCCTCCCGGGCGACACCTCCGACACCGGCGACGCCGACACCGGCGACGACACCGGCCCGACCGGCGAGGAGAAGGAGGCCATGTACGAGGCGTTCTTCGACCCGACGGTGATTCAGCAGGTCGACATCACCCTGAGTGACGACGCCATCCGCTCGCTCAACCGCGACGGCGGCCAGTACGTCGAGGGCGACGTGGTCGTCAACGGCGTGGAGCTCTTGTCGGTGGGCGTGCGCCTGAAGGGCTCCTCCACCTACATGGACCTCGCCTGCGGCGACGGGTACTGCAAGGCGGCCTTCAAGATCAAGACCGACGAGTACGTCGAGCAGAAGTACGGCACCCTCCAGCGCATCACGCTCAACAACATGGCCTCGGACTACACCCAGTCCAAGGAGGTCATCGTCTACGGCCTCTTGCACCAGGAGAACCAGCTCGCGTCGCGCGCCAGCTACGCCCGCGTCACGCTCAACGGCGAGGCGATGGGCCTGTACGCCAACGTCGAGACCATGGACGACGAGTGGGTCGAGCGCCGTTTCGACGACGACGGCGGCAACCTGTGGGCCACCGCCTCCTCCGGGGCCGAATTCTCCGACTCCGGCCTGTACTTCTGGGAGATCAACAGCGGCGCCGGCGACAAGGACCACCTCCGTGCGCTCGAAAAGGCGCTCGACCGCTACGACGGCGACTTCTTCGGCGAGCTCGATCCGTACATCAAGACCGACCAGTTCCTCGACTACTGGGCATGGTGCGCGGCCGTCGGCAACTACGACGGGTACCCGTTCCACAGCAACGACGTGATCCTGTACGAAGACCCGACCGACGAACGCCGCCTGGCGTTCATGCCGTGGGGCGAGGACGAGTCGTTCAACGAGTACGAATACACCGGCGAAACCTGGAACGTCGCGTACCTCCGCCTCGGCCAGGCGTGCTTGTCGGACCGCAACTGCCTCGACGAGCTCAAGGTGCGCATCGCCGCCGCGGTCGATGCGTACGACGCCGACGACGTCCTCGCCCGCGCCGAAGCGGCATGGGCCCTGAGCGAAGCCGACGTGCAGACCGATCCCCGGCGCCCGTACACGCCCGATTACGTCTGGTACTACCGAGATTACTACTCTGGCGTGTTCGACGGGTACGACGACTACGTCCGGGCGAAGGTCGGCCTGGACTGAGCGAGGGAGGGCGGGTCCCCGCGACCGGCCGCACGCGCGGCAGGGTCCGGCGGGCCCCGCGGCGGCGGTGCGCGGGCCGGCGGCCGCTCCGCG
>SXOM01000669.1 GCA_005776735.1 Pseudomonadota bacterium | reverse complement strand
GTGCGTTCGGCCTGGGCCTGGTCGCGGGCGGCGCGGGCGGCGGCTCCCGCCGTTTCGGCCTGCAGGCCGCGAAGCTCGGCCTCCTTGCCGGCGGCCACCAGGGCGCGGGCGGTGGCGCGGAGGCCGGCGCGGGCGATGACGCGGCGGCCTTGGGACGGAGTGGAGCGGAAGGCGGGCGTTCGCCGGGCTTCTCGAACAGGTCGTTCTGGGCGACCATTCGGGCGACGACGAGGGCGACGTTGCGGGCGACGCGAGGGAGGGCCATCGCGCCGCAGCGTATCACTCGGAGAGCGACTGCTCCTCGACGAGGCTCGTGCTCGTGTCGCGCAGCCGGTGCGGCTTGTCGCGGTCGGCCAGCGCATCCGAGAGTTGCTGCGTCGTGTTGCGCGCACGGACGGTGAGCACCTTGGCCATCTGGTACACGAGCTTGTAGGCGGCGAGGTTGTCCTCCGCGAGGAGGGCCTCGAACTCGTCGCGGGGGAAACGGAACACGGTCGAGTCGCCGCGCGCGACGACCGACGCCGACCGCGGGGAGTGATCGAGGATGGCCATCTCGCCGAAACATGCGCGCGGCCCGATCTGCGCGATGACCTTGTCGGGGCCGAAGTCGGTACGCTTGGTCACGTCCGCTTCGCCCTCGAAGATCACGAACCATGCATCGCCAGGGTCGCCCTCGCGGAAGATCGGGTGCCCCGCGCGCACGCGCCGAACCTGCATGATGTGGACGATCTCGGACAATTGACCTGGATCGAGGTCGCCGAACATGGGCGCCTCGAGCAGGAAGGTGATGATCTGCTCCAACGTGATCGTGGTCATGGTCAGAGTCATACCACAAGCCGGCGCCGGGCATGTCGAGGGCTTGTGGAGCGCACGCGGCGCGGCTACCTTCGCAGACATGGGACTCCGAGATCGCCTGAAGAAGTCCGTGCAGGGAGTGGTGAACCGCCTCAGCGGTGAGCACTCTTCGGCCGCGCCCGACGAGATCAAGCCGATGGATCGGCCCGGCAAGCCCGATCCCGACGCGCAGATCAAGTGGGCGAAGCTCAACCGCCCCAAGGACGGCGGCGGCGGCGAGTAGCGGCGGTCGCCGGGCACGACGCGGCGCCCGCCGCGCCCGCCGTCGATCAGACGATCAGGTCGCGAAACACCTCGGGCAGGCGGGCCGGGAGCGTGTCGACGTCGTCCAGGGTGAGGAATCGGCCCGCGCCGAAGATGTCGGCCAGGTAGCGGGTGGCGCCTTCTTCGGGGTCGAGGCTCACGCAGTGGACGTGGACGCCCAGGCGCCGGGCCTCGGCGACCGCCATCGCCGTGTCGCGCAGGCCGTGTTTGCCGCGGTACTCGGCGCGATCCTCGGGCTTGCCGTCGCTGACGATCATCAGGATGCGACGGGCCTCCGGGCGTTGGTCCAGGAGCCACGACGCGTGCCGGATGAACGCCCCCATTCGCGTGGCGCCGTTGGGGCGGAGGTTGCTCAGGCGCTTGTAGACCGGTTCGCCGTAGGCCTCGTCGAACCCCTTGAGCCGGAACAGGTTGCACTCCATCGGGTGGGTGTTGCCAAAGCCGTAGAACGCATGCGGCATCCCAAGCGTGCGGAGGCCTTCCGCGAAGAGGACCAGCGCCGTCGTTTCGAGGTGGATGACGTGACCCTGGGTGCTGCCGCTGAGGTCGACCATCGTGAGGATCGCCACCTGCTGCTTCCGCCGGATGAATCGTCGGAAGATGCGGTCGTCGGGCTGCTGGCCCGCCTGGAGGTCGGTGAGCGCGAGGATCGCGCGGTTCAGGTCGACCTCGGGCCCGTCGGGCTGGCCACCGACCCACCGCTCCTCCACGCGCAACGCCTCGAAACGACGGCGGATCTGCTTGATCTGCGCGACGTTGGCCTCGACGATGCGCTCGTAGCTCCCGAGCGGGCCGGTCGGTGCTTCGGGGGTGTAGACCTTGGTGGCCTCGAAGCGGTACACGCCGGCCGCGTCGTCCCACTCGTCCCAGAGCCGCCCGCCATCGTCGCCCGGCTTCTGGACCACCCCCTCCGCCAGGGCCTCCGGGGCCGTGCCCTCGGTCCACGCGGCGGCGCCGTAGCGGACCTCGCGCGCCTGGGCCTGCGCTTCGTCGCGCAGCTTGCCGTAGGCGGGCGCGTTGGAGACGGCGGGCGGGCCCGCCAACTTCTGCAACAGCCGCGCCCGCAGGCCGAGGCGGGGACCCGGCGGCTCCGGCGCAGCCTCCGGGCCGATCGTGCCGCGCCGCGCCATCGCGTCCATGAGCTGTCGGAGCGGCTTGTTACCCTTCTTCCATTCGTTTTCGGCCGCGAGGTCACGGGCGAGGTCGGCGAGGATCCACTCCGGCCGGATGATCCCGACCCAGAACGGGAGGGGAGGCGGCCCGAGGCGCAGGCGGCGGAAGGTCTCGCGGAGGCGCTGCGCGTGGCCGAGCAGGACCCCCGCGACGCCGGCGCTGCCGAGCTCGTCGACGGCGCGTACCGCCGCGCGCGCGGCGTCGCCTTCGGCGCCGGGCCGGCCCCAGTTCAGGCACACGACGAGGCCCTCGTAGAGCGGGACGAACGCGCCGGGAAGGCCCTCGCGGGGCACGGTGGTGAGGTTCACCCGCAGGGTGCCCGCCTTCTCCAGGTACGGCACGCGGTCGAGCGGCCCGGCGAGCCCCGGGTAGGCTTCGCGCCACCGGCGCAGGACGTACCGCGCGGCGAGGAGGTGGAACGTCGAGCGGAGCACCCAGTCGCCGTAGAGCTCGCGCAGCACCCGCCGGTCGTCGAGCAGGCCGTGACGGGACAGGCCGAGCTGCACCAGGGCCGCGGCCTGGAAGACCGCGAAGTCCGCCTCGGGCTCCACCGGCGCGGGCATCGCCTTGGGCAGGTAGACCGTGACGTTGTCGGTGCACGCCGGGTCGGAGTGCCCGAGCTCGACCCGGCGCCCGTCGAGCATCGTGAGCCACGCGCGGAGCTGCTTGTGCACGCGGTCCAGCGCCAGGCCGTGCCGTTCGCCGGCGGTGGGCTGCCGCTCGGGCGGCGCAAAGAGGAAACGCCGCAACAGGGCGAGCTCGGCCTCTTCGTCGTCTTCGGCGCCGAGGCCCAGCTCGGACGGGCTCACGCCGTACTCCTCGGTCGTCGCCTGGAGGACGTCTTCGGGGCGCAGCGTGGGGGCGGGCACTAGCCGAGGACGCTCGTGAGGAGCTCGCGCAGCGCCTTGGTCAGCTCGGCGTCGTCGGTGAGGGAGCCGACCAGCGTGGCCTCGCACGCCTCCCGCAGCGGCAGTCCGGCGACCACGAGCTGGCCGGCGTAGACCAACAAGCGCGTGCTGGCCCCTTCGCCGAGCCCGTGGCTGCGGAGGTTGCGGCTCCCGCGGCCGATCTTCACGAGCTGCGCCGCGACGTCGGGGGCACAACCGGACTCCGCCGTCACGATCTCCGTCTCGACCTCGGGCGACGGATAGTCGAAGGACAACGAGACGAAGCGCTGCCGGGTGCTCTCCTTGAGCTCCTTGGACACCGACTGGTAGCCGGGGTTGTAGCTGATGACCACGAGGAACGCGTCGGGCGCGGCCAGCTCGACCCCCAGCCGGTCCAGCGGGAGCGCCCGCCGGTCGTCGGTGAGGGGGTGGAGCACGGTCATGACGTCGGCGCGGGCTTCGACCACCTCGTCGAGGTAGCAGATCGCCCCTTCGCGCACGGCGCGGGTGAGGGGACCGTCGCGCCACACGGTCGATCCCCCCTCGAGCAGGAACCGGCCGGTGAGGTCGGCGGCCGCGAGGTCTTCCTGGCAGGCGACCGTGATGAGCGGCCTGCCGAGCTTCTCCGCCATGTATCGAACGAAACGCGTCTTTCCGCAGCCGGTCGGACCCTTGAGGAGGACCGGGAGTTTGCGGCGCGCCGCGGTCTCGAAGACGCCGACCTCGTTGCCCTGGGGGCGGTAGTACACCATGGCCCCGAGGGTAGCGCGCCCGGGCGCCGATGGCGACGCGCCCGGCGCGCCGGTAAGGGGGGCGGGATGCCGCCCTACGGTCCCCCACCGGATCCGCGCCAGGTCGAGGTCGCCGCGGGCCTGTCCGCCGCGCCGGGCGCCTGGGCGTTCTCGCTGCTGCTCGGGGCGCTGTGCCTCGGCGCTGCACACCTGGATCGCGGGCGACCGGCACGGGCGGGGCTCTGGGCCATCGCCGGGGTGGTGTTCTGGTGCACGGCGCCGGCGGTCGGGATGATCCCCGGCGCCGTCTGGGGCGCGTTCCCGACGATCGACAAGGCGGGCTCCCTGCACTTCTACCAGTTGGGGGCCCACTTCTCGTCATGGGACACCTCCGCGGCGGCGACCCAGCTCATCGGCGTGTCGATGGGCCACCTGTGGGTGACCGCGCTCTTCGACGTGGTCCTCGCACCGTTCGCGGCGATGAACGCGCAGGGGCTCGCGAACCTCGTGCTCGGGTGGTGGTTGGCGACGCGCCTGGGGGTGGCGGTGGGCGCGCCGGAGCGGTGGGCGCGGGTGGCGGGCTTTCCGATGGGGATGGGCCTGCACCTGTTCCGCGACCTCAACTGGTACACCATCGAGAAGTCCGGCACGTGGCCGCTCACGCTGTTCGTGCTCGCCCTGGTCCGCGCGGGGCAGGGCTCCGTCCCCTGGCTCGTCGCGGCCCCGCTCCTGTACGCGTGGGCGTTCTACTACAACGCCTACTGGGGGGTGCTCGGCGCGCTGGTCGGCGCAGTCGCGTTCGTGGCCGGGCCCGCCCGCGTGCGGGTGGCCGCCGTGGTCGCCGGGCTCGGCGGGCTACCGTTTCTGGCGTTGCAGCTCCCGGCGCTCGACAACGCGCAGCTCCCCGCGCCGGACGCCTTCGCAGAGCGCGCTGCGCTCGATGTCTTCGCGCCCCTGGGCGGCGGCGGGTTCGGCCCCAACTGGAACCGCCTCGAGCTGTGGTGTGCGCTGGACCCGGTCACCACGCTGGCCGCGCTCGTTTCCCTGGTCGGGGCGCTCTTCACGCTCCGCGAGCCGACCTCGCGGCGCACGTTGGCCCTCGCCGCGGGGTGCGCCGCCGTCGCGGTGCTCGCGATGGGGCCGGCCACGCCGGTGTGGTCGGCCTTCGCGGCCCTGCCCGGCATGTGGCGCTTCGCGAAGCCGGAGACCTTCTTCCACCTCGTCGTGCTCGGCCTGGTCGTGCTCGCCGCCCGCCTGGCGCCTCGCTCGCCGCGCGTGCCGCTGGTCGTGCTGGGCGTCCAGCTCGTGGCGTGGGCGCTCCTGGTCCGCGCGCACCCGGTGTACCCCGGCTGGTCCGCGCCGTAGGCCGGACCGGCGTCGTCACACGAAGTCGACGTCGACCTCGGGCAGGCGCCCCCGTTCGGCGCCCATCGCCAGCAGGCGGCGCGTGGCCTCCATGCCGTCCTCGCCCATGTCGAGCGTGTCCTGGTTGGCGTACATCGCGAGGTATTGGTCCAAAAGTGCACCGGTACGGAGCGTGACGCCGCGCGCCTGGAGCCAGTCCATCGCGTCGTCGCGGTGGGCGAGGGCGTGCGCGATGCTCGCGTGGATCGCCCGGTCGGCGCGCGCGATCACGTCGGGCCCGAGCGCCCGCCGGATCACGTTGCCGCCGAGCGGGAGCGGCAGGCCACGCGTCCAGTCCATCCATGCGCGCCCGAGGTCCAGGAGGCCCACGCAGCCTTCGTCGGGGAAGGTGAGGCGACCCTCGTGGATGAGCAGCGCCGCATCGACCTCGCCGGCCCGCAGGCGCTCGAACGTGCGCGCGTACGGCACGATCGGCGTGACGACGGGCTCGAACCCCCCGAGGATCATGTCGAGCACCAACCACGCGGTCGTCGTGAGCCCCGGCACCGCGATGCGCGCGCCGACCAACGACTCGGGCTCGCGCCCTTCCAGCGCCACCACGATCGGGCCGTAGCCGCGCCCCACACTCGCGCCGTGCCGGAACAGCCGGTAGTGTTCGGCGACCCGCGGGTAGTGCGCGATGGAGATCGCGTTGACGTCGGCGCCATCGCCGGCCGCCATCCGGTTGAGCGCGTCGGTGTCGAGCGTCTGGACGTCGAACTCCAGGCCGTGCGGGTCGACGAGGCCCTCCATCAGGGCGCGGAACATGAACAGGTCGTCGGGGTCGGGCGAGATCGCGGCGGTCAGGCGCATGGGCGCGGCTAACCTGAGCTCAGCCCCGGGTGCGGAAGCGGAGCAGGACCGGCTCGAGCGGGACGCCCTCGGCCGACTGGAACGCGCGGGACCGCCCGCCGTTGAGCCCGAGCCGGTAGCTTCGCCCCGGCGACAACCGCCACGGCATCACAAAGCGCGTACCGCCCTCTTCGTAGTGGGGCGTGTCGCCGTCGGGCATCTCGGCCGGGTCGCCCACGACCGACCACGAACGGTCCCGCATCGGGCGGTCGAAGACGACCACCAGCGCGGGGAGCGCGGGATCGACGTCGTCGGCGCCGTCGGCCACCGAGATCGAGACCACGTGCGGCCGGCCCGCGGCCCGCGCCTCCTCCTCCTCGGCGATGACCGTGAGGACGGCCGCGAGCGGCACGCTCCACTCCCCGAGCGTGGCGTAGCGGGCCCGGTCGGCTTCGTAGTCGCGCATCGAGTCGGCGAGCACCACCGTCCACGGGAAGCCGCGGTCGAGGTGCCGGGCCAGCTCGCTGCGCGCCGCGGCCGCCCCACCGTGCGCCTCGGCGTAGCGAACCGTCACCGCCCGCAGGACCGACTCGACGACCACCGTGTCCCAGGCCCCGTACGCGGACGCGTCCATCCGCTCCTTCACCGCCGCGTACACCCGTTGGCCGGGCGGCTCGAGCACCGCCCGATTCTCGCTCACGAGCGGGTTGACGAAGGCGTGCCCGATCTCGTGGACGAGCACCGACGCGTCGACCTCGAGGCCGGCATCGGTCGACGACACCGCCAAGAACGCCGCGATCTCCGGGTCGGTGCCGTGCCGCCGCGCCGCGTAGTTCGACGGGCGCGAACCGAGCGCGGGGACCACGCGCACGGCCCCCGGGGTGGGGAACCCGCAGAACGCTTCGTACCACCCGAGGTCCAACCCCGTGGCGGCGCCGGCGGCGGCGGCCTCGGCGCGTGCCCGCAGCGCCCCCGAATCGCTCCACAGCTCGGCGAAGCCGGCCTTCTTCGCGGCCGACCCCAGCTCGCGGAGCAACGCGGCGAGGTCCACCCCCTGCCACCGGACGTCCAGCCCGCTCGGCCACGGGGTGGCCGCCACCGCGAGGCTCCACGCGGTCGGCGGCCCCCCATCGGCGCCGGGCACCAGGTGCAAGGCCAACGACGGCAGCGCGTCGTAGCTCACCCCCGACGCGTCCCGGGCGCGTCGTAACCGCGAAACGACCGGATGGCTCCGCAAGCGCGCCAACCGCGTGTCGAGCGGCCCGGTCCACTCCGCCAGCCCTCCCTGGTACTCCTCGAAGCCGGCCGCCCGCGCCAACGCGCTGAGCCACTCCCACCGGGCGTCGCACCCGACGATCGGCGCGGCGGCCGCACGGGCACGGCGCGGAACGAACGCCGCCGCCAACGAAGCGGCGAGGACGGCGCGACGCGACAAGTTGTTCATCCGACCTTGTAGCCCGGGGGCCCGGCCCGCGACCGGCCGGAAGCGCGCCGGGGCAGGCGGCCGGTCCGCGCCTGGCGCGCGGCGGCCGCCAACCAACGCCCGGCGTGGAGCCGGGCGCGGGCCGCCGCCCCCGGGTTCAGCCGTCGTCGGTCCGCGCGAACGGGCGGTGATCGGCGAGCTCGGCGACGTGCGCGCGCATGGCGGTGGCCTCGTCCGCGCAGAAGCGGGCGACCGCCGCGTGGAGCCGCGGGTCGTAGAGCCGGTGGGCGCTGTAGGTGAGGCGGGGCAGGAACCCACGTTGTAGTTTGTGTTCTCCCTGTGCGCCCGCCTCGACGCGCCGGACGCCGTTGGCGAGCGCCCACTCGACCATCGCGTGGTAGCACACCTCGAAGTGCAGCCCGCGAACCTCGACATCTGCGCCCCAGTAGCGCCCGTACAGGGCGTCGCCGCGCTGGAACGCCAGGGCGCCCGCCACCGCGACGCCGCCCCGCCTCGCGAAGACGGCCACCACGCGGGGCGCCAGGGTCGGCAGCGCGTCGCGCCACCACGCGGGGGGCAGGTAGCCGGGGTTGCCGTGCTCCGCGTGCGTGCGCGTGTAGAAGTGATGGAGTGCGGCCCAATCTTGGGGGCCCAACTCCGTACCGCGGTGCACCCGCACCTCGACGCCGGCCTCGACCACCTGGCGGCGTTCGCGCAACAGCTCCTTGCGGCGGCGGCTCGTCAGGCGGCGGACGAAGCCGTCGAAGTCGCCGAAGCCGGCGTCTTCCCAGTGGTATTGTACGCCGAGGCGGGTGGCGTAGCCGAAGCGGGCCAGGGCGTCGGCTTCGGCCTCGGTGCAGAACAGGACGTGGTGGCCGCTCGCGCCCACCTGGTGCGCCACCTGGTCGACGGCGCCCACCAGGGCCGGAAGCATCGCGTGGTCGCCGAGCACCCGGCCCGCGGCCGCCGGGGTGAACGGCACGGCGGTGGTGAGCTTCGGGTAGTAGGGGATGCCGGCCCGGTGCGCGG
>SXOM01000668.1 GCA_005776735.1 Pseudomonadota bacterium | reverse complement strand
GCCCATGCCGAACGCGTTGGTGGCCACCACGATCGGGGCCTTGCCACGCATGAACCGGTCCTGCACCGCCTGCCGCTCCGCCAGCTCCAACCCCGCGTGGTACATCTGCGCCGACGGGATGGCGGCCGCCGCCCGCTCCACGTTCTTGCGTGTGGCACAATACACCAGCGACGGTCCCGGGCTGGCCAGCGCCGCCACCAGGGTGTCCTTCTCCTTCGGCGAGCGCGGCTCCACCACCTCGATGCGCAGGTTCGTCCTGTCGAACCCCCTCACGAACCGGCGTGCCTCGGGCAGGCCCAGCACCTTGAGGATGTCGTCCTGCACCTCGCGCGTGGCGGTGGCGGTCAGCGCCACGGTCCGCGGCTCCCCGAGGTCACGCCGCACCTCGCCGAGGCGCAGGTAGTCCGGCCGGAAGTCGTGCCCCCACTGGCTCAGGCAGTGCGCCTCGTCGATCGCCAACAGCCGCACCTGGCAGCCGCGGAGCTCGTTCACGAAGCGCGGCGTGAACCGCTCCGGCGCCACGTACACCAGCTCGATCTCCCCGGCCCGCACCGCGTCCATGCGGGAGCGCCGCTCGGACAGCTCCACCGACGAGTTGACGAGCGTGGCGCGCACGCCCCGCGCGAGCAGGCCGTCGACCTGGTCCTTCATCAGCGCGATGAGCGGCGAAACCACGACGCACACCCCGCCCCGCGCCAGCGCCGGTGCCTGGTAGCACAACGACTTTCCGGCGCCGGTGGGCATCACCACCAGCGCGTCGCCGCCGAACGCCACGTGTTCGACGATCTCCCGTTGTCCCGGCCGAAATTCCCCGAATCCGAACCGCGCCCGCAGCAACGTGTCGAGGTCTGGCCGCCCGGGTTCGGGCGGGCCCACGGGCGGGGTGGCGGTCACGCGCGGAGGCTAAACACGCCGCATCCAGGTGGCGAGGGCCGGTTCGGTCCGTCGCAGCCCTTCCGCCACCCGGCGCACGTCGGCCTCTTCCCGGTTCTGCGACAGCTTCAGCTTCGCCTCCACCCGATCGGGGACCAGGCGCAGCCCCTGCACCGCCCGCGCGAGCTGCGAACGGACCGGCGGCGCCACGGTCCACGTGGCCTCGAAGCGCTCCACGAGGCGGTCCATCGCCGCGGCGCTCTCGGCCTCGTCCAGGAGCTCCACCCGCCCCGCCACGTGCACGGCCACGTAGTTCCACGTCGGGACATGTTCGGCCGGCCGCCCGTACCACGTGGGCGAGACATAGGCGTTGGGCCCCTGGAAAAGCACCGTGGCCCGCTGCCCGCCCAGCTCGGCGTGGGGGTTGGGCCGCGCGACGTGCATCTCCAACACCTCCTCGTGCCGAATCACCGGGAGGTGTGTCGCGAACGGCTCGCCGTCCAGAATGCTCACGAGCGTCGCGAACGGGTGCGCATCCACGATCTCCCAGCACAGGGCAGGGTCATCGACGCGGGTGTACGGGGGTCGGTACATCCGACGCGCTAACCCACCTACCGCAGGCGGCAGAGCTTGAACGCGGCCGCGCAGTGCACCGTGAGCGCCTCGCCCGCCCGCACCCGGACCGTCCCGCCCGGCACGGTCTCGGCCCCGAACCGCGCCCGGACCGCGTAGTCGCCCGGCGCCAGGTTGCCGTTTCCGACCCGCGTACCCTCGCGCTCCAACCACACCTCGTCCGCGTCGCCGGTGAACACCACCGATCCGACGCTCGGGGCCGGAGCCGGTTTGGGCGAGGCGCCGAGACCGTCCGGAAGCGGGGCAGGGTCCGGCGCGCCTCGCACCGCTTCGACGACCGGCGCCACGTCTGCGGCCGGGGCCTCGTTCGTCGGCACCTCCGGGATCACCTCCACCGGGGGCTTGGGCCGCACGTCGACCGGGCGCGGCGCCGGCGTGACCCCCGGCTCCGTGGGGCGAAACGTCCACGCGGCCAAGGCCACCAGGGCCACCGCCAACGCCGCGAGCCCGCCCAGGCCGATCACCCCGGCGATCCACGTCCACAGCCCGCCGCGCGGCCCCTCGTCGGGCGGCTCGGTGCGCGGCCCCCCGCTCGGGCGCGCGGGTGCCGGCCCGGCGGCCTCGGGGTCGAGGGTGCGGGGGGCGATGGAGCCCGCCTCCGACAACGGGGCCATCGTCGCGCCCGGCGACCGCGTTCCCGCCACGCCGTCTTCGGCGAAGGTCTGCGAGGCGCTCACGCGCCCGTGCCCGGCCGGCTCCAAGGTGTTCGCGACGGTGTGGCGGGGGGCGGGGTCGCGCAGGGGCACCACGTGCGCGGAGCTCGACTCGCTGGGCTCCTGGCCGACGAAGAGCGCCCGCACCGCCGCGCAGTCCGGGAGCCGGTCCTCGCGCTCCACCGCCAGGCAGCCGCGGATCGCGCGCCGGAACCGCTCGGGGAGCGTGGGCACGAGGCTCTCGGCGGGGGTGTACTCGCCGCGGGCGAGGCGCGCGAAGATGCCGAGCGCGTCGGGCGCGTCGAACGGCGGCACCCGGCAGACCAGCTCGTACAGGATGCAGCCGAGGGCGAAGATGTCGGCCCGCTGGTCCACGCTCGCGGCGTCGCGCACCTGCTCGGGCGCCATGTAGGCGGGGGTGCCCATCGGGATGCCGCTGCGGGTGCGGAAGCGCCCCCCCTGCTCCGCCAGCAGCTTGGCGAGCCCGAAGTCGGCGACCTTGGGCACGAAGCCCTCGTCGGTCTCCTCCAGGAGCACGTTGCCCGGCTTCAGATCGCGATGCACCAGGCCCAGGCGGTGCGCCCGCGACACTCCGGCGAGGATTCCGAGGAACAACGCCTCGGCCTCCTCGATGGTCGGCTGGGTGTTCGCCAACCACTGCGCGAGCGTCGGCCCCGAGATGAACTCCATCACGAGGCCCGGCTTCCCCGCCACCTCGATGACGTCGGTGACGGTGACCACGTTGGGGTGCCGCAACGAAGCCTGGACCTGCCCTTCCTGCACCAGGCGGTCGGTGATGCCGCGGGTGTCGAGCTTGAGCACCTTCAGCGCGTGGGCGCTGCCGAGCGTGCGGTGGCGCACCCGGTAGACCTCGGCCATGCCGCCCTCGCCGAGCAGGGCCTCGACCCGGTAGCGGTCGATGTCCTGGCCTGCGTCGAGCATCACCAGTTCCCGGCGAACACCGCGCCCGCGCCGACCCCCAACGCGAGCACGCCCGCGCCGAGCCCCGACACGTACAGGGTGTTGGTGGTGTTCTGCAGGCCGGGCAGCTCGCCCGCGGGGGTGGACGGGTCGTGGAAGGTGTCGTAGTTCGCGGCGGCCAGCCCCAGGCACACGGCGCTCGCGGTCAGGCTCACCCCCGCGCCGACGGCGAGCGGCAGGTTGGGGCCCTTGGGGCGCCGCTCCTCCACCGCGTACGGGAAGAGGGGCTCACCCGGCCACAAGAGCGCGCTGGCGCGCACCGCGCCCTCGTCCGCGACGAGCTGGGCGAGCGTGGCGCGCGCTTCGGGGCGAGCGTCCTGCGACCGCCCGTCGAACCACAGGGCCGCGCCCGCCGGCGCCGGTACCACGACCGTGGAGTCGGCCAACGCCGCGCTCGCTTCGAACTCGGCCAGCACCGGGTGCCCCGCGGGCACCAGGGCCTCGGGGAAGCTGAACGCGGGCTCGATCGCGAGCGCGGCCGAGAAGCTGGCGCGCGCGCGGGCGAGGTCGCCATCGGCCCACCAGCGCAGGCCCTGCAGGCGGTGCAAACGCGCGACCATCGGCCGCGGGGCCACCTCGGTGAGGCACCGGACATCCGCGTTGGCACGGTCGGTCGCGGCGCGGAACGCGACGATGTCCAGGCTGGCGAACGCCGCCTCGGCGTCCTCGAGCGTGAGCGTGAGGTCGGCGGTGCTGGCCGAGCAATCCGCGAAGGCGCTGGCGACGAGGAGCAGCACGCGGCGAACATCGCACGCCCGGCCGCGCACCGCCACCCTGCGTCAATGTTAGCCTCGCCCCATGTTCTGGGCCGTCTCGGGCTGCTTCTGGATCAGCGACGACGACCTCGCCGCGGCCGTGGCCGAGCGTGAGGCCGCCCCGCCGCGGGTCGACGCGGTGTCCCCGACCTACGGCCTCACCACGGGCGGCGAGGAGGTCACCCTCACCGGCCGGGGCCTCGGCCCCGACGTCGAGGTCCGCTTCGGTGACGTCGTGGCCGAGGTCAAGGGCGCCGAGGCCGACCAGGTCCGGGTGCTCGCGCCTCCGGCCGAAGCCGAGGGCAGCGTCGAGGTGAGCGTGCGCCGGGGCGACCAGGTGTCCCGACTCGACGAGGCCTACGACTACTGGGCCGATGGCACCGATCTCGTCGGCGTGGTCGGCTCGTTGTGGTACTTCCAGCGCCGCGGCGACTACTGGGCGGCCTCCGAGGTCGACGAAGCGTTCTTGCACTTCCGGATGATCCGGCCCGAGCCGGAGTACGTCTACTGGCGGTACTGGAGCGAGGCGCTCGACACCTGCAGCGCCAACCCGCCTTCGCCCTACACGTTCACCAGCTACGACCTCGGCGCCACCGAGCCCGAGCTCCAGGCGACGCTCACCTCGGCCACCACCGAGGCCACCGCCACCTGGGACGCCGACTACGGCGGTTTCGTCGCCGACCCGTTCCCGGTCCGCGCGCTGTACACCACCCAGTCGTGGCGGCTGCAGCCGGTCGAGGTCGAGGGGTTTCCGCCGTTTGCCACCGCCGAGCTCATGGTCACGCCCGGCGCGTGGGAGGTGACCGCACCCCGCATCGACGGGTCGACGCTCAGCCCCGCCTCCATCACGCCGCTCACGGTCACCTGGAGCGGGAGCGGCGCGGTCGCCACGCTCATCCAGGTCGGGCTGATGTCGGCCGACGACGTCGAGATGGAGGCGGAGCTGTTCTGCGCGGTCACCGACGACGGCAGCTTCGAGGTGCCCGCCGAGTTCACCGCCGGCTGGCCGCTCGGCCGGGACGTGCACCTCCTCGTCGGCCGGTACCTCGCCCCCGTCGGGACGCTCGACTACACCCACGCCCGCGCCGCCGTCTACGTGATGGACTGGCGCTACGGCGCGGTCCGCGCCGCGGAGTGACCGACCCCGCCCGTTCTGCTAAGGTGCGGCGGTGATCCTCCTCGCGCTCCTGTCCCTCACCTCCGCGCTCGCCGGCGAGCGTGTGCCGGTCCTCGTCTCGGCGCTCCAGCCCCGCAACGAGGAGTCCGCGCAGCTCGCCGTCCTGATCGAAGCCTTCGTCGCCGAGAAGTTGGCCGACCGACCCGAACTCCGGCTGCTCCGTATCGAGGACAGCCCGCCCTTCGAGGACTACTCCGCGCGGGTGTACGTCGAGAGTTGCCCCCCGGGCGAGATCGTCGGCTGCACCTTCGTGATCGGCGAACGCGTCGAGGCGGCGTGGGCGGTGACCGGGACGGTGAAGTCGCTGGTCAAGGGCACGACCGTCGACATCGACGTCGTCGACGTGAAGGGCTCGCGGGTCGCGGTCAGCTTCCGCAGCGAGCTGGAGAGCGGCCGGGACGAAGCCTTCGCCGAGGGCGTGGCGCGTGTGCTCGTCGCCGCCATCGAGGGCGAGGTGGGCCGGGAAGAGGACATCCGCAAGGGCGCCGACCCCGACGAAGAGACCGACCCACAGGACGACGAAGCGATCGCGCGGGAGCTCGAAGCGTTGTCGAAAGAGCTCGGTGAGTTCACCACCACCATCCGGCGAAGCAACGTGGGCATCGAACGCCCCCGACTCACGGCCGAAGACATCGCCGAAAAGTCAGAGGAAGAAGGTAGCAAGCCGTGGGAGCGCCTCGGGATGACCCCCACCTCCTACCTCCAATACAAGAACTCGGGCCTCGACCTGCCCACCTGGCGTGGCCGCGCCGAGGGCCGGCGGTTCCAGCTCCTGCTGCGGGCCGGTGGCGGCTTCATGAACGGTCCCGTCGACATGGACTACTACGGCCGCTATTCGGTCCAGGGGGTGCAGACGGTCGACGCCTACGCCGCACAGAGCGTCGAATCGGGCTCCACCGGCGTCGGCGTCGTGGCCGTGGGGTTCGGCGTGCACCCGCTGGTCGACGTCGCCGTGCAGGTCGGGACCGCGGGCGGCCGCTTCGACTACCTCATCAGCCAGGAGGTGGTCGACGCTCCCGTTGGCGAGCTCACGCCGACCTCGCAGGGCCAGACCAACCTGCTCGTCGGCCCGCGGGTCACCGTGGCGCTGTTGCCCATCTCGTCGTTCCGCCCCACCTTCGGCTTCGGCGCCTACTGGATGCAGGGCAGCCACATCTCCGAGGTCATCATCCCGCCCGACGAGCTGGCCCGCTTCGAGGCGCAGCCCACCTGGAACGTGGAGGTCTTCGGCGGCGGCGAGGCCCGCCTCGGCGACCACCTCGACCTGTGGCTGCAAGTGCCGGTCAGCTTCCTCGTGGCGGGCGACACCGTGCAGGAGCTGCGCACCACCACGGTGTCCACGCTCGAGGGGCTGCAATCCCCCGCAGGCGCCTCCGCGGTGGGCGTGTCGGTGCTCGCCGGCGTGCAGGTGCGCTTGTTCGGGTCCAAACCGCAGGCGACCTCGACGCTGGACGAGACCGACGACTGACCCGAGGCCGGAGGGGCGCCTCGTCCGCCAGCCACGAAACGGTCAGTTGGAGCCGAAGACCCGCAGCTCCTTGAAGGCGGCACCGGAGCGCTCGACGACCTCTCCGTCGAGCGTCACCAACGGCTCGTTCCACATCAGAGCCAGGGCGACGTACACCGCGTCGTAGGCCCGCAGGCGAGCGGCCCGTGCGACGTGCACGGCCCGCTCGAGGAGCTCGGCGTCGAGCGGCCGGGCGTGGAACCGCGGCCCCCGGATCACGGCATCCACCGTTTCGAGGAGGTCCACCGGCTCTCCGCGGCGCGAGAGCCCGGCGATGACCTCGACGCGGAACAGCTCGGGCACGAGGAACGGCTCGGTGTCCGGGTGGCGGTCGAACAGGCGCCTTGCCCGGTCGTGGTGGCGTTCGGTCGGAGAGATGGCGGCGATGAAGACGGACGCATCGAGGACCGGGCTCACCTCCGCCCCTCGCCGACCAGTTCTACCGCGTCGAATTCCGATGTCGGGCGCGGGATCCGCCCCAGGCTCGCCATCAGGGCCCGGTAGCCGGCGACTTCGGCGGGGGCGAGCGGGCGGGGCCCCGCGTGGACGGGCACGAGCCGCACCGCGGGCTCCCCGTCGACGGTGATCACGGCCTCCTCCCCGCGAACGCGGACGCTCCGCACGAGCTCGGAGAGCCGGGCCTTCGCGTCCGAGAGACTCATCGTCGTGCGCATCTGGACCTCATCGACCATGATAGTCAGATATGACCCTACGGTCAAACTGCCCGCTACCCCGCCCGGTTCGGCCGCCAGCGCACGATCCCGTAGCGCGCCCCCGGCTCCAGGTGCGTGAGGTCGAACTCGGACTGGTAGGCGGTGCTGCCCCCGCGGAGCTCGGGCGTGCGCCCCAGGTCGTCCCAGAGCCGGTAGTGCCGCACCTCCACGGGGTACCGGCGCCACGATTCGCCGAAGGGGCTCGGCCGGTCCTCGTCGGCCGCATGGTCGATGCCGTCCAGCTCGGCCAGCACGGTCGCCAGCCCGAGCGCCACCAGCGCGGGAAGGGCCTCGTCGCCGACGAACACCGACCATCCGCCCACGTGCTCTCGAACCCAACCCGACGCCACCTCCCCGTGGTCCCCGTACAACCGGAGGCTCCGCGTGAAGCCCGCCGCCGCGAGCTCGGGGGGCACCGGCGTGCGCGCCGGGATCGGCCACGCCACCGCAGGGACGTGCTCCGGGCGGGGCGTCGGCCACGCCATCCGGACCGGCGGCTCCATCCGGATCTCCATGGTGAACCCGGCCGTCACCACGTTGGGATCGGGGAGCTTCACCAGCTCGCCGCCCTCCTTGCGCTCGGGCTCGGGGGGCGGCGGCTCGGGCGGCGGCGGCGCCGCCGCCTTCTCGACCGGCGGGAGCGGCTGCACCTGCGCCACCAGCGCCCGCCAGTCGGCGAACGCCTCCTCCAAGGTGGCGGCGCACGTGATCGCCGTGTTGTTCCAAGCGTCGATCACCACCCACCCCGCGTCGTCGAAGATGCGTCCCTCGACGTCCGCCCGCCGCAGCGGCCGCTCCACCCGCGCGGCGGCGCCGCACACCCCCCCGGGCGAGGGAACGGGCATGAACACTCGCGCCCGCTCGACCTCGTGCAGGGGCCGCTCGGCGACCCAGCGCGCGAAGGTCTCGATCGACACACCGTCCTCGTCGATCTCGTCGCGGCACAAGAAGCTGACCGGGGGCGACTGGCGCGGCCGGGCGAGCGGATCGACGGTGAACGGCTCCTCGTCGGAGTACCCGAACGCATAGTGGTCGCCGACGGTGGCGCTCTGCTCCACCCGCTCGCCCCGCTGCCCGAAGATCCACTCCACGTAGGAGGGCCCTTCGCTGATCCGCAGCCGGGCCGGGCCGCCCCGGGGCAGGTCGACCACGGTCGACTCGGCCGCCCCCCGGGCGGCCGCCTCCGCCTCCGCCTTCTCACGGCGCGCCGCCATCCGCTCCGCGCGCGCGGGGAGCGCGATCTCCATGCTCGGCCCCTTCAGTTGGACGTGGGCGCCGTGGTAGTACAACACCCGCGTCGGCAGGTACCACTCGGGTCGAGCGGGATCCCGCACCAGCAAGCAGATCTCGTCGGGCGTCGCCCACGGGTCGCGCTCGGCACGCGCACCGAGGGCGTCCTCCACCAGCGCGACCAGCCGCCGCGCGTCCGCCGAGGCCGGCAACGTCCGGTTCAGGCCTTGCCGCACGCGGTGCTGCGGGATCGTCCCGAACCGGACGAGCCCCTCCCGCATCGCCCACGGGACGAGGTTGGCACCCCGCTCGGCCATCCGGCGCGCCAGCCACTTCGCGTCGGCCCACGCGTCGGGGTCCTCGTCGCCGCGGACCGCGTGCTCCCGCCGGTCCTGGGTGACCACTCCCGCCGCGGCGACCTCGGCCTCGTGCGCGGCGTCGCGGAACTGCTCCGCCCGCGCCCCCACCGCCCACGCGCGCATCCATCCCCGGCGCAGCATCCGCCAGACATAGGCGTCCACCGCCTCCCCGAACTCCAGTCCGTAGGTGCGCGCCCGGAAACAGACCGGTGCAAAGAACGCATCCACCGCGGAGAAGTTCGCGCCTGCCAGGAACGGGCCCCCGAACCGGCCCAGGCCCTCCCCCAACAGCGTCCCGACTCGCGCGACATCCACCTCCAACGCCGCGCTACGGCGATGCAAGCTCACCCGCACGCTGGTGCTCATCCCGCACTCCGACCGCAGCGCCGTGAAGCCGGAGTGCATCTCGGCGGCGGCACAGCGCGCCCAGGCGCGGGCCAGCGGGTCTGCAGGCCAGACCCCTCGGTGTCGCTCGGCGAGGTACTCCACGATGGCCAGCGAGTCCCAGACGAACACGCCGGCGTCCTCCAACGCGGGGACCCGGCCCGAGCCGCCCCGAGCGCGAAACTCGTCCCAGGCCGGTTCGTCCCCGAACGGCAGCAGCTCCTCGTCGAAGGGGATCCCGAGCTCGCGCATCAGGAGCCAAGGACGCAGGGACCACGACGAATAGTTGCGGTTGCCGATGAACAGTCGCATGCCCACCCGATAACCGCCGTCACTGCCCCGCGAGCGCCGCGACGAGCCGCGCCGCCAGCGCCGGTCCGATCCCCGCCACCGCCGCGATCTCCGCCTCCGAAGCCTGCGCCAGCGCCGACACCGAGCCGAAGTGACGCAAGAGGGCGAGGCGACGCGCTTTTCCCACCCCGGGAATCTCGTCGAGGCGGGAGGTGAGCCGCGCCTTGGAGCGCGTCTTCCGATGAAAGCCGATGGCGGTGCGGTGGGCCTCGTCGCGAATGTGCTGCAACAGGCGCAGCGTGGGATCGTCCGCGCGCAAGCGCACCGGCTCGGCGACGCCCGGAAGCACGATCTTGTCGCTGGCCTCTCGCTCGCCGCGGGCATGCTCGGTGCGCGGTTTGGACACCCCGATGACCGGCTGGTCCTCGAAACCCAGCTCCCGCAGCACGTCCATCGCGGCGCTCAGTTGGCCCCGGCCACCGTCCACGATCAGCAGGTCGGGAAACTCCCCCTCCTCCGCCGCGCGACGCATGCGCCGGCCGAGGATCTCGCGCATCGTGGCGTAGTCGTCCGGGCCCTCGACCGACTTCACGTGGTAGGTCCGATACTCCTTCTTCGCCGGGCGCCCCTCGACGAACACCACCTGGCTCGCAACGGGTTGCTCCCCGAGCAGGTTGCTGTTGTCGAAGCACTCGATGCGCCAGGGTGGGCCGTCGAGCCCCGCGATGTCGGCGAGCCCGTGCAGCGCCCGGGCGATGCGCTCGGACTCCGAGTGCGTGGTCAGAAACCGTGTCCGGGCCGCATTTCCGGCGATGCCCAGCAGCGTCGTCTTCTGCCCCCGCTGCGGCTCGACCAGCTTCACGCGCGCGCCGCGGCGTTCGCGCAGGATGTCGGCGATGGCCTCACCGTCCGGCAACGACACCGGCAGGCTCACCTCGGCCGGCACTTCGCCGTCGGCCTCGTAGTACCGGACGAGCACCGCACTGAGCAGCTCGCCATCATCCACAATCTCGCCTTCGAACGGGAATGCGCGCGGCTCGAGCACCTGGCCCCCGCGGGTGGGCAGGCACACGATGACCCCCCGGTCCGCCTCGCGATACACCGCCCATGTATCAGATGTATCAACCCGGCTGTCGGCGACGACCTGCTTCTCGGTGGCCGACTGCACCGCCAACATCACGTCGCGCACCCGCGCCGCGCCTTCGAAGTCCTCCGCAGCCGCAGCGGCCTCCATCCGCTCGCGCAACCGCGGGACCAGCTCACGGTTCCGGCCGGCGAGCGCGAGGCCGGCGTCGTCGACGAGCTCGGCGTACTGGGCCTCGGAGACGTAGCCGACACACGGCGCGACGCACCGCTTCATCTGGTACAGCAGGCACGGCCGTTTCCGGCTCTCGAGCACCCGATCGGAGCAGGTGCGCAGGGCGAAGTGCCGCTGGATGAACGCCAACGCCCGGCGGGCGCTGGTGGCCGAGGGGTAGGGTCCGAAGTACCGCGCGCCGTCGCCGGCGGCGCGACGGCTGGTCGTCAGGCGCGGCCACGCCTGGCGGGGGTCCAACCGGATGCGCAGGAAGTTCTTGTCGTCGCGAAGCTTGACGTTGTAGCGGGGGCGGTGCTGCTTGATGAGCGAGTTCTCCAGCAGCAGGGCCTCCTTCTCGCTCCCCACGGGCACCACGTCGACCCGCGTGGCGGCCGCGACGAGGTAGCGGACCATGAACCGCTCGTCGTGCCCGGACAGGTACTGCTTGACCCGCGCGCGCAGGTTCGACGCCTTGCCCACGTACAGCACCTCGCCGTCCCGGTCCTTGAAGACGTAGACGCCGGCGGTGGTGGGGAGCACTTCGGCCTGCTCGACCAGGTCCATGGGCCGCGGGCTATCGCGGTTCAGCGTCCGGCGAGCGGTTTGGGCCCCGCGCCGCGACCGGCCGGGACGGCGGCGCAGGCGGGCGCGCGGGGCAGCTCCTGACGAAGATCATCGAGGCGATCGGCCTGCGTCGTGAGGACGTCTACATTGCCAATCTCATCAAGTGCCGGCCGCCCGGCAATCGCAACCCCGAGGCCGACGAAATGGCGGAGTGC
>SXOM01000667.1 GCA_005776735.1 Pseudomonadota bacterium | reverse complement strand
TCCCGGCGTGTCCCCTTGGCGAGTGGGAAAACCGAGAGGTGGAGCTCTACAAGATGCCGTGCGAGCGGAAGCCGGGGCTGCCTGAGGGGGCGTTGCCCGGAGACCTCGACCCCGACTGCGTGACAGACCCGGTGTCGAAGATGTATCTGTTCGAGGCATACTATTACGACGTAAGGATGACATTTCGCAGAATGAACGCCCGTTCGTTCTGGGTCGACTTCGTCGGCGACTCAGCGGTCACCGGGGCCCGGTGTAGACTGAGTTTCAAGTACGAGGACTGCGTGTGCGTTACGGGGCCCGTGGCGGTGCCGGCGCTCGCCACGGTTTCTGACTACGTCGTGAACCCCATCGAGAGGGACGACTGCCGGACGATTCCGCGCGCGCTGTCCTCCTGCGGAGCCTGAGGTCGTGCCGTGGCCCTTCTGGTGTACCGGCGAGGGCTACCGAGGCCCCGTTCCTGGCGCGCTCTTGGTGTCTGGCGTGAGCGCCGAGGTCAGCGCGCCGGTGGCCGACCGGGTGGAGGCGGTCCGATTTCTCGACGAGGTCGCCGGCTGGTTGGGGAGGGGGCGTCGACCCCAGGATGGACTGTGTCCCCTGGATGACTACCCCACCGCGCCGTCGACCGCGTGGGTGCACGGCCTCCTCAGCGCGGGGACGTGCGCGGCGGGCTGGTGTCACGCGCCCGGACTATCGGAGCAACCCGACGGCCTGTTCGCCTACTTCTCAATCGAGCGGCGCGGCGCGGAGTGGCACTTGCGGTCATTGGACCCGTGGCGCTCCGACCTGGGGGTGGGCCGAACGTGGCCCACGGTGCCGGACGGGATGTCTCCGGTCATCTGGATTCGCAGGGCCTCCACGGACCTGCTCGTGCTCGTGCCGTCCGCGAACTTGCCGGTGCCCACGATTGCGGTTCGGGTCGCCGGGGCGGCGCTCGCTGCCATCGATACTGACAGTCCTGGGCTGCCGCGACACGGCGAACCGGTGGTGTCGTGGTGATCGCCAGCGTCGTCGCGGCCGCCTTCGCGGCGCAACCAACGTGTGTCGAGCTGACCTCAACCCCTGCGTTGCGGAAGGCGGCGGACGAATGGAGCGAAGGCACGGCGGTCGGGGAGTTCGCAGCCGGCGGGCTGAACTTTGCACTTGATGAACCGAACATTCGGCGAGTCCAGCGCGGCTTGGACGTTGGCGCTGATGCGCTGGTGAGGACGGGCGCGGCGCATGGCTTACCTCTGGTGGCCCGGGGACGTCAGTCACTGCTCGCTCGCAGCCTCGCGTGCCCTGCATTCCCGCCCGTCCCCAATCGATGGGGTGTGTGCCCGATGGGGGTGTGCCGCGCAGCGGGGACGCGCGCCGACGTGTGTGGCATCGGCCGGGGTCCGAGTGCGGACGCGCAGGCCGCGCTTGCAGTGGTGGTGTGGTTCGGCTTTTCTGCGACCCACGTCATCGGGACGGAGCCCCCGGCCAACCCCATCGTGATCACGGTGTCCCGCTTCGTGCACGGCGCCGGCGCCGAGGAGTCGCTGCGCGTCGCAGGTGCGGCGGACGTGCCCGCGGGGGGCCACGACACGCGCCATGGCGGGCGGGCCGGATGCACCATCGACTCACCCGCGTTCTGGCAGGAGCTGGGTACTGACCTCGCATCGGCGTTGGTCCAGTGATGGACGGTATGCTTAGACTTGGAGTGTCTGTGTCTACCGGCCTCCTCGGTGGGTGTGCGGCGGGCCAGTCGCTGGAGTTTCCAGTCGTCGAGGCTTCGTTCTCGATCCCGATCGCCACGTTCACCGGCGGGTCAAGCTCCTGTACTGCATTGGCCTCGCCGCAAGCGCTCGGATCAGGGCGTGTAGTTGACATGCGCGGTGCGATCTCCTCGACGCGGCCCTCCGCAGGCGATCGGCCCGCAGACCCGCGCACCACGGCGGACCGGCCGCCGGCCCCGGCCCGACGAGGGGTCGGTCGCGGGCCGGGCCCCTGAATGACACCCCCCTGCGCCCTACAACTCCGGGTCGAGGTCGTGCGCCCGCAACATTCGCTTGCGGTCGTGGATCTGGGTGGTGTCGTGGAGCACGAAGAGCCCCTTGAGCACGTCGGTCGCGACCTCGAGCTGCTTGCGGAATCCGACCATCGCGAACAGGTAGTAGAACGCCCAGAAGTACCAGGCGAGCACCCCCGACACCGGCAGGCCCATGAGGCTCGCGACGGTGCTGTGCCGGCCCAGACCCACGATGTACCCCATGTCCTGGTAACGAACGGTCCCGAGCGGGCGCCCGTCGAGCGTCGCGAGCAGGTTCGTGGCGACACAACGCGCGGTCTGGAACGCGCCCTGCGCCACCTGGGGCAGCGTGCGGCCGGTGTCGTCGATCCAGTCCGCCGCGTCGCCGAGCGCCCAGGCGCCGGGCCCGATCTGCCCGTGCGCATCGACCTTGAAGCGGCCCGCGCGCCCCAGGGGGAAGGGCCACGCGACGTCTCCGACCGGCCCTCGGATTCCCGTGGTCCAGACCAGCGTGTGCGCGGGGATCACCGCCCCGTCGTCGAGCGTGACCCGCTCGGCGTCGACCGCGGCCACCCGCCGGTGCAGGACCACCGACACCCCGAGCGTGCGCAGGTGCCGCGCGGCGACCTCGGCGTGCTCGGCGCGCAGGCCGCCGAGCAGGCGTTCGCCCGCCTCGACGAGGTGCACCGACACCAGGGAGAGCGGCACGTTGGGGTAGAGCCGACGCATCGTCCGGTGGAACATCTCCATGAACGATGCGCACACCTCGACGCCGGTGATGCCGCCGCCCGCCACCACGAACGTCAACAACTGGCGGCGCACCTGGGCGTCCTGCGCCTGGTCGGCCAGCTCCCACATCTCCACGAGGTGCGCGCGGAGCCGAATCGCGTCCATCAGCGTCTTGAACGGAAACGCGTGGGCCTCGGCGCCGGGGATGTCGAACCAGTTGGTCGAGGCGCCCGCGGCCATGACCAGGTGGTCGTAGCGGAGGCTCAGGCCGTTGTGGAGGTGCACCACCCGCGCCTCGGCGTCGACCGAGCGCACCTTGTTGCGCAGGAACCGGATGCCCCGCGGCGCGCAGAACGCGCGGAGCGGGTACACGATGTGGCGCGTCTCGACCGCGCCGGTGGCGACCTCGGGCAACAGCGGGTTGAACTGGAAGAAGTTCTCCTTGTCGACCAGCGTGAGCCGCACCTTGCCGTCGCGGTGCGCCCGCGCCAGCCCCTTGCACACCTCGAGCCCGCCGAACCCACCGCCGACGACCACCACCTCGACCGGCGCGCCCCCCGCCACGTCAGATGACCAACGCTTCGCCGTGGCGAAGCTCCCGCCCGATGCGGAAGGCGTCGATGGGGATGTCGCGGCCGAGCGCGGAGACGGTCACGACGTCGTGTCCGGCCTCGGCCAGCGTGGTGGCCACCAGCGCGGTGAACGGGCCGAACATGGCGCCGTGGCCCGAGAAGCCCACGAGGCGAACGAGGTTCTGGACGGCGGGGTCGTAGCCGAGGAACGGGTTGTGGTCGGGGGTGGTGCCGTAGTACCCCGCCGTGGTGGCGGTGACGCCGGCGAACTCTCCAACTGCCGGGATGGCCTCGGCGATGGACGCCCACGCTTCGAACGCGGCGCTGTCGGCGCCCGACTTGTGGAAGAAGCGCGGCTCGACCCGATCCTGGTCGTCGTAGCTGAAGTCGGGCTCGGGCGCGGCGGGGTGGGCCCAGCCGATGAGCAGGGAGTCGCCGTTCTCGGGGCGGCAATAGGCGCCGGAGGGCGTGATGACCAGCGGCATGGCGAGGAGCCCGTCGCGGTCGAGCGAGCCGGCCCGCTCGGCGAACCACAGGTAGCGCTTGAGGGGGGCGATGGGCAGCTCGGTGCCGCCGAGCACCCGCGCCAGGCGCGGCGACCACGCGTTCGTCGCGTCGATGACGAGGTCGGCCGGGAAGCGCCCCCGCGGGGTGAGCACGGCGTCGATGCGGCCCGGACCCCCCTCGACGCCGGTGACCGGCGCCCGCTGCACCAGGGTGGCCCCGAGCCGCTGGGCCGCGGACGCCGCCTCGTTGTACACGGTGGCGGGGTGCAGGAAGCCATCGGTCGGACACCACGTGGCGCCGAGCACCGCGTGGCGGTCGACCCACGGAAAGCGCCGCACCAGCTCGTCCTGCTCCAGGCACTCCACCTCGGAGAGCCCGCACGCCCGCTGCAAGCGCACCCGGGCGCGCCCGCCGGCGAGGTCCTCCTCGGTGGCCAACAGGAACAGGTACCCGCTCTGGACGATGGGGACGTCGTCGCCGCCGACCTCGGTGCGGAAGTCGCGGTAGGCCTGCACCGCGTAGCGCATGCCCATCACCGTCTCCGGCGTGGAGAACTGCTGGCGGATGCCCGCGGCGGTGCGGCTGGAGCTGCCCGCGCCCACGTGCTCGGCCTCGAGGATCGTGACGCCCCAACCGCGCCGGGCGAGGGCATGGCCCACGAGGGTGCCGGTGATGCCCGCGCCGATGACCACCGCTCGTTGCGCCACGCTGCCGCTCCGGGGTGCCCGCGTAACCGACCTCGGGCCGCGAGCACGCCCCCGCGCGCCGCGCTCGCGCGCGCGGTGGTGCAACCGAATACGCTGGAGCGCCTGTTCCCCTCCTTCCGCCAGCTCGTGCTCATCTGCCTCGTGTGGGCCATCGTGGCCTGGTACACGGTGGCGGTGTGGTCCATGAAGGCCAACGAGATCGCGTTGGCCGAAGCTTTCTCCAGCACCTACGCCGTGCGTGCGCCGCTCATCGGCGCGTTCATGGGCCTGTTGTGGTCGCCGGTTTTCGCGCTCGGCTACCACCCTGGCCGTCTGCGCTCGGCGCACCTCGAAGGCCGTGATCTGTTCAACGAGGACTCGTCGCAGCGGCACTGGCTCCGCTTCATCCGCGGTGCGCTGCTGGGCCAGGTCGTCGGCGCGAGCATCACCCTCGCGTTGTTGTTCGCGTGGCCGTTCGAGATGATGAACACCCGGTGGGACGCCCTGAAATGGGCGGCGGTGTTCTGGAAGTTGTACTGGTACCTCTTCGTTCCGGCCGCCGCGTTCGCCGGGGTGGGGAGCGTCTTCACCGCGTTGTGGCACCGCGAGAAGCCACCGGTCGAGGGCGGCGCCCCGGGACCGGCCTGACGGCAGCCGAGGCCGCCGGGCGCCGCGGGCCGCGTCGCGAGCGCGACCGAGGCCGCCGGCGCCGCCGG
>SXOM01000666.1 GCA_005776735.1 Pseudomonadota bacterium | reverse complement strand
GGACGTGCGCGGGGACACCCAGGCCGCGCCGTCCGGCCGGCTGCGTGTCCGGGGCGGGCGCGGGCCGGGGTGGATCGGCGGCGGCGTCGACGGCAGCGCGCCCGCGACCATCACCGGCTTCTCCACCGCCCCGTTGCTCACGCACGTCGCGGTGACCGGCGGGGGGTGGTGGCGCGCGCCGGGAGGGCTCGAGCTCGGCGTCGAGGGCGGCGCGGCCGTGCTCCTGGTGGCCGACGCCGACCTGGCGGCGCTCGGGGAGCCGGTGGTCGTCCCGGTGGTGGCCGGAGGGGTCGGGTGGGCGGCCGACGTGACCCGTACGCTCGCGGTCGAGCCGTTCGTCCGCGGCGAATACCAGGCCCGGACGGTGTGGTTGCGCTCGGCGCTCGACGACGACGCGGTCCTGCAGCGGTGGCGATTGCAGTTCGGCGTCGAGGTGCGGTGGCGGTCCCCGGCGGGGCGCGCCCCGCCGGAGCCGGATTAGGCTGGGGCACCCCGAGGTGCCCATGTCTCTCCGTCGTGTCGTCGCCGTCTCGCTCTTCGCCGCCGTGCTCCTGCCCCAGACCGGCTGCATCGGCTCGTTCCGCCTCACCGACAAGGTCTTCCAGTGGAACCGTGGCGTCGGGAGCCTGGTGGTCCAGGAGATTCTCTTCCTCGCGTTCGTGATCCTCCCGGTCTACGAGATCACGGTCTTCATCGACGCGTTCATCCTCAACGTGATCGAGGCGTTCACCGGGAGCAACCCGCTCTCGGCCACCGAAGGGCCGCGCGACGTGGAGCTCGCGCAGGGCACGGTCCTTCGCATGGAGCGCACCGGAGAGCACGCGCTTCGCACCACGCTGTTGCACGACGGCCGCGCCCCCGAGGTCCGCGAGTTCCAGTTCCGCGCCGACGGGGTGGACGTTCGCGGCGCCGACGGTGCGCTCGTGGCGAGCGCCAGCCAGAACAGCGCCGGCGGCATCGAGCTGTTCGACGCCCAGGGCGACGTGCTGGCGTCGTGGTCGCCGGCGACGGTGCGCGAGGCCGGCGCGGCCCTCGAGAACGGCGGCGCCCCGAGCCTCGCGCGCGTGGTGGGGCCGACGGTCACCCAGGCCGCGCTCGCCGCCGAATAGCGGTCGTCACCCCCGCGCGCGCCAGACGAGGACGGTGCGCACGACCTGGGTGTCGGCCTTGCGGGCCGGCACCCGGACCTCCTCCAACGGGAGGGTGGCCGGGTCGGAGTCGGCGGCGATGCGCGCGAGGTGGGTCGTCAGCTCCTGCGCGAGCTCCGCGCGCGCGCGCGGCGCGCCGGCGAGCGCCAGCTCCGCGGCCTGCACGTCGGATCGGGCACTCATGCCGCGGCCGGTCTTCTTGGCGGCGGTGGAGAGCTTGCTCACCGCGGAGCCGCGCCCGAAGAGGCCCCCGAAGATGGCGTTTCCCCAACTGGCGACGGTGTCGACGGTGGCCGCCTGCGCGTCGGCCTCCTCCTTGGTCAGCCGGGCCTGGGCGCGGCGCACCTTCTCGTCGAGCGCCTGCACCTTGGGCTCGAACTTCTTGCGCATCGCCTGCACCTCGGCGTCGCGGGTTTCGCGGACCGCGAACGCGAGGCGCGCTCGGAACGCCGCTTCGGCCTCGCCGGGCCGGGACGTGACCCCGAGGCGTGCGCAGGTGGACAACGTCGCCGGCCGCGCCTGGTACACCCACGCCGCGAACGACCGCCGCCAGTCCGCGAGGGCCGCTTTCTGGCCGACGTGGTCGGGCAGATCGACGTAGGCCGCGTCGACCGTGGGCGCCTTCCCGAACGCCCGCGGGTCCACGCTCGCGGCGGCCGCCCAGTCCACCCGGCGGTCGTCGTCGCGGAGCGGGGCGAGGACGCCCACCTCCTCCCAGACGTCGACCCCCCGGCGGGCGTCGACGTAGTGCACCTTGGCCACGGCGTAGACGTGGGGTTCGTAGGTGTCGCCCTCCCCGAGGAAGAGCTCCTCCATCGCCACCGGCACTGCCGGCCGACCGCGCGGCGCCGGGGTGCGGGCGGCGGGCGGCGCGGTGGGCGCGGCCTCGGCGGGGCGCGCCCCGGCCGCCTTTGCCCCGGCGGCCCGCGACCCGGCGGTGAGCCGCCGGATCTCCTCGCGCGTGATGGGACCGCGGAGGTACGACAACGTCCACCGCGTCTGGAACAGGACCGGCGCGTCGGCGTGCACGTTGTGCAAGAGGAACACCCGGTTGCCGAGGCTCGACAGGAGCGTGTCCATCGCGGCGCGGTCCATCGATCGGCCGCCGGCAGCGCTGGCGCCCTCGAGCCCGTCGAGCACCCGGAGCTTGTCGCGCTCGGCCTGCAAGCGCCCGATGAACCACGTTCCGCAGTTGGCGAGGCCCTTGTAGTCGAGGTCGACCGGGTTCTGGGTGGCCACGACCATGCCGAGGCCGAACGCGCGGGCCTGCTTGAGCAGGGTGAGCATCGGGCCCTTGCTCGGCGGGTTGGCCGTCGGCGGGAAGTAGCCGAAGATCTCGTCCATGAAACACAGGGCGCGCAGGCTCGAGGTGCCGGTCTGCGTGCGCATCCACGCCACGAGCTCGGCCAGGAGCGTGGCCACGAAGAACATGCGCTGGGCGTCGCCGAGGTGGGCGATGGAGACGATGCTCAGCCGCGGGCGCCCGTCGGGGGCCGTCAAGAGCCGCGCGATGTCGAGCGGCTCCCCCTGCATCCACGCCTGCGCCCCCGGCGACGCCAGGAGGTTGTTGAGCGCCATCGCCAGCCCCGCCCGCTCCTTCGCCGGGAAGAAGCTCTCCAGGTCCATCACGCCGACGCGATCGAACGGGGGCTTCTGGATTCCGAGGATCAAGGCTGCGAGATCGACGTCGCGGCGCTCGACCCACGCGTCGTGCAAGAGCCGCGAGACCAGGATGTGGTCGCGGCTCTGGAGCGGGTCGGCGTCGACCCCCAGGAGCCCCAGGAGCCCCGAAACGGCCGCGGCCACCCGCTCCCGGAGCGCCTCTTCGTCGAGGTCGCCGGCGGGGGCGTCGAAGCTCCGCAAGAGCGCCAGCGGCACCCCGGCGCTCGATCCCGGCGTGTAGATCGTGACCTCGGCCGCGGCGCGCAGCCGGGCGATCCGTGCCGCGTCCTGCCCGCTGTCCGCGAGCCCCTTGCGCCAGGTGCCCGCGGCCTGCGCGGCCAGCTCTGCGGCGCCGACGCCGCGCCGGGCCGCCTCCTCCGCGTCGACCCACGGCTCGAAGTCCGCCGGCGCCAACTCGGGAAACGTGAGCATCAGGTTGCCGAGGTCGCCCTTGGGGTCGATGCAGATGGCCGGCACGCCGTCGAGCGCTGCTTCCTCCAAGAGCGCAAGAGACAAGCCGGTTTTTCCGCTACCGGTCATGCCGAGCACCACCGCGTGCGTGGTGAGCTGGCGGCTCGGGTACAACAGCGGGGCGCCGGTCGGTTCGCGCGTGGCGGGGTCGACGGGTTGGCCGAGGTAGAAGACGCCGAGCTTCTCGTAGTCCATGCCCGCCCCGGGTAACCCCCAGGAGGGGGCGCTCGGGGGCGAGCCGGTAGGCCCGTCCCGAGGCGGGCCGGGGCGGGGCCGGCTCGCGGCGGTGGCGAGCGTCGACCGCCCGCCGCGGCGCCCACCGGACCCTGCGCGGCCCCCGGACGGTTGCGGGGCGCCGCCCGCAAAGCACGTTACGCTCGTGCCATGCGTCTGACTCTCGCCCTCCTGGTGTTCGCCAGCGGCTGCACGGCCGCGAGGTCGAGCTACTACCTGATCAATGCCACGCGCGAGCTCGAAAAGGCCCGCGAGGTCGGCGCCGAGAAGTCGGCTCCCTACGAGTGGACGATGGCGTCGGAGTTCTACGTCAAGGCGTGCGAAGAGAACACCTACAACGAGTTCGGCGCGGCCGACAGCCTCGCCAAGGCGTCGATGGAGTGGTCGGCCAAGGCGGTGGTGGCCACGTCCGAGTCCACGCAGGACTTCGGCGAGGAGTTCGTTCCGGAAGAACGGAAGAAGGAAGAGGTCAAGGAGCAGAAGGAGAACACGCTGGACCAGATCGACCTGGACGAGATCTGATGCGCCCCCTCCTCCCCATCGGCCTCGTGCTCCTGTCCGCGTGTGTCCCGACCGCGCTCCTCCAGGCCAACCGCGACGCGCTGCGCACCGAGGTGGCCGACGCCCGCGCGCGGCAACGTTGCCAGCCCGTCGAGCTGGCGTTGGCCGAATCGCAGCTCACCTTCGCCGAGGTCGAGCTCGACCAGGGCAACCTTCGGCGCGCCGACGAGCACCTCGCGGCGGGCCGCACCCACGCCGCCGTGGCGCTGGCGTGCCCGGCCGCGGAGAGCCGCGTGGTCGACCCGCCGCCCACCGCGTTCGACAAGCTGCCGGAGCCGCCGCCCGAGCCGGTGAAGCCGCCTCCGGTCGTCGCGCCGCCCACCCCCGCCGACCGCGATGGTGACGGCGTGCTGGACGGGGACGACGGGTGTGTGGACGTGCCGGAAGACCTCGACGCGTTCAAGGACGCCGACGGCTGCCCCGAGCTCGACAACGACAACGACGGGGTCAACGACAGCGCCGACCGCTGCGGCACCCAGCCCGAGGACCGCGACGGCTTCGAGGACACCGACGGCTGCCCCGATCCGGACAACGATCGCGACGGTGTGGTCGACGCGCAGGACCGCTGCCCCAACGAAGCGGGCGCCGCGCTCGAAGGCGGCTGCCCCTCCTACGATCGCGACAAGGACGGCCTCGCCGACGGGGTGGACCAGTGCCCCGACGCCGCGGAGACGGTCAACGGCTACCTCGATGTCGACGGGTGTCCCGACGTCAAGCCCTCGCGGGTCGAGGTCACCGGCACCGCCATCGTCATCCACCAGAAGATCAACTTCGCGACCGGCAAGGACGTGATCCTGCCCGACAGCTTCGGCGTCCTCGACGACGTGGCGCAGGCCATGAAGGACTACCCCAAGATCAAGGTCGAGATCGGCGGTCACACCGACAACGTCGGCGACGACGCCAAGAACCAGAAGTTGTCCAAGGAGCGCGCCGACGCCGTGTTCGAGTACCTGCTCAGCAAGGGCATCGTGGCGACGCGCCTCATCACCATCGGCTACGGCGAGACCCGCCCCGTCGACACCAACCGCACCGACGAAGGCCGCGCGAACAACCGCCGCGTGGAGTTCCTCATCGTCGGAGGCGGCCTGGAGGGGGCGAACTCCCCCGATGCGCCCGCCCCCAATCCCTGGTGATGCGCCGCTGCTCCGGGCGACCGCAGCAGGAGCACCGATTTCCGACCTGCTCTGCGCGCTGAGCGAAGACGGGCGTTTTCTGCACGTCTCGGCCGACTGGGAGCGGGTCGTGGGCCACCGCCCGGCGGAGTTGGTGGGGGAGCACGTCCGTCGATTCGTACACGCCGACGACATCCACGCGTTGGAGGGCACGCTGGGGTCGGTGCCGACGGACGGGTCGGAGGTGTGGGCGCGCGCGCGACTGCGCACCGCGGCCGGGGAGTGGCACGTGCTGGCGTGGCGGCTCGCCCGCCCGGAGGGCACACGCTCGGTCTACGCGAGCGTCCGCGACACCACGGTGGACGAGGCGGTGGACGAGCGGCTGCGGCTCGCGGGCGCGGTCTTCGAGAACGCGCTGGAAGGCATCATGGTCACCGACCTCGCGGGCATCATCGTGGCCGTGAACCCTGCCTTCGAAGAGATCACCGGCCACCGCGCCGAGGAGGCGGTCGGCAAGCGCCCGCGCATGCTCGGCTCGAGCGGCACCGACCACCTGATGTTCGACCGCATCACCCGCGAGCTGAGCCGCGACGGGCGGTGGAGCGGTGAGGTGTGGAACAAGCGCCGCAACGGCGAGATCTACCCCCAGTGGCTCAACATCGGCCTCGCGCGCGACACGCGCGGCACCGCGACCCACTACGTCGCGATGTTCTCCGACGTCACCGAGCTGCGGGCGTCGGAGATGCGGCTGGAACAGCTCGCCCACTACGACCCGCTCACGGGGCTTGCCAACCGCACCCTGCTCTTCTCTCGGCTCGACCAGGCGGTCGCGCATGCGCGGCGCATGGGGAGCCGCGGGGCGGTCCTCTTCCTCGACCTCGACCGCTTCAAGAACATCAACGACAGCCTCGGCCACCCGGTCGGCGACGAGCTGCTCGTCGCGATCTCGCGCCGCCTGCAGGGGCGGGTCCGGGCCGGCGACACGTTCGCCCGGCTCGGTGGCGACGAGTTCATCGTGGTGGTCGAGGGCCTGCGCAGCCCGGCCGACGCCGCCACGCTGGCGATGGAGCTTGCCGAGACGCTCCACGACCCCTTCGTCTCGGCGAGCGGGGCCACGCTGTATGTGTCGGCGAGCATCGGCATCAGCCTGTTTCCCGAGCACGGCACCGACGCGGCGGGGCTCATCCGCAACGCCGACGCCGCGATGTACCGGGCCAAGGAGGCGGGCCGGAGCACCTTCCACCTGTACACGCCCGAGCTCACCGACGCGGTGAACCTGCGGCTCGACCTCGACACCCGGATGCGCGGCGCGCTGGAGCGCAGCGAGTTCCTGTTGCAGTACCAGGCGAAGTTCGATCTCGAGGGCCGCGTCACCGGCGCCGAGGCCCTGGTGCGCTGGCAGCCGCCCGACCGGGGGCTGGTCCCGCCGAACCAGTTCATCCCGCTCGCGGAGGAGACGGGGTTCATCGTGCCGCTGGGCGAGTGGGTGCTGTTGGAGGCGTGTCGCCAGGCGCGGGTGTGGGCGGATGCCGGCACGCCGATCCCGGTGGCGGTGAACCTGTCGAACGTGCAGTTCCGCTCCAAGGGCCTGGTGCGGCGCGTCCGGGAGATCCTGCACCAGACCGGGCTCGACCCGGAGCTGTTGGAGATCGAGATCACCGAGAGCGCGCTCATGGAGCCGGTGCACGAAGCGCTCGAGCAGCTCGATGCGCTCCGCGCCATCGGTGTCCGCCTCGCGTTGGACGACTTCGGCACCGGGTATTCCTCGCTCGCGGCGCTCAAGCGCCTGCCGCTGCAGGTGCTCAAGATCGACCAGAGTTTCGTCCGCGGCCTCCCCGACGACCGCAGCGACACCCAGATCGTCCGGACCATCGTGTTGATGGCCGAAAACCTCGGCCTCACCGCCACTGCGGAGGGGGTCGAGACGCCGGCCCAGCACCGGCTCCTCCGCGAGCTCGGCTGCCACTCGTTCCAGGGCTACCTGCTCGCGCGCCCCGAGTCCTCGACCGCGCTCGAAGCCCGCCTGCAAGCCGAGCGCGCGTAGCGCGGCCGGCCCTACGGCTGCACGCCGCCGGTGGTGAGCGAATCGGCCAGCGAGCTCCCGAGCGACAGCGTACTCGACTCGATGGTGCCGGACAGCGCGATGACCACCGCGGCCAGCGCGATGGAGATGGCCGAGATGGTGAGCAAGTACTCGGTGGTGGACTGCCCGCGCCGCATGTGGCGAGGGTAGCACGAACTCCTTCGGGGCGTGGGCCGGGCAAGACGCGGCGACCCGGGGCGCGGGTCGGCGTACTTCGGTGGAGAGCAAACGCAGCGTCGGCGAGGATCGCAGACGAAGTCACCCCCGGGTCCTGCCGGGCCGGGTGAAATTGGCGCTCGCTCCCCCGCCAGTTCGCCGCAAGCGGCGAACCGGCGCTCCGCTCGGCCAATTCCACCCGACCCGTCACCCGCCGCGTCACCGAACCGGCGAACCCACGAGGCGTTTGGTACAACGGCGGAAACGCCGAACCGCGAGGGTCTTGCTGCACCGGCCCAAGGTCGGTGGGCGTGGCGATGTCGAACTTCGAGCAGTATTTTGGTGAGCGTGGCGACGGCGGTGAACCGGCGCGGCGCGGGGGGGAGGGGGGAAGGGGAGGGACGGGGGGGGCGAGCGTGGCGACGGCGGTGAACCGGCGCGGCGCGGGGGGAGGGGGCGATCACCGCTCCGTGCGCGGGGTCACGGTGCGGAGCGCGGGCGGGGGGGGTGGGGCGAAGAGGCCCGCCAGCTCGCCGAGGCCGACGTGTTCGGGGCTCGCGGGCGGCGCTGCGGCGACCACCGGCACGCCGAAGCGCTCGGCGAGCTCACGCGCGTCCGCGGGCCGGTCGTCGGGCAACGGGGACAGGCACGCGAGCATGAGCGCGGCGTGGGCGTCGCCGAGCCGCGGCGCGAGCACGCGCGGGTCGGGGTGGGAGCGGCCGGGCATCCGCTCGGCGCGGTAGGCCCGATCGAGCGCGCGCCGCCCACACACCATCTCGAACCACACGCACCCGAGGGCGAAAACGTCGGAGCGGGCGTCGGCGAGCCGCGGGTCGAAGAGCTGTTCGGGCGCCATGTAGGAGGGGGTGCCGAGGGGAACGTTCCCCATCGTCAGGCGCGGATCGAGTGTGCCCTCCGGGACGCTGGCGAGGCCGAAGTCCGACACCTTCAACACCCGCAGGCCGCCGAGGTTGCCGACGAGCAGGTTCTGCGGCTTCAGGTCGCGGTGCACCAGCCCCGCGGCGTGCGCCGCGCCCACGCCCGCGAGCGCCTGTGCGAAGAGCTGATCGAGCACCGCCGGCTCGAGCGCCTCCCGCGCCAGCAGCGCCGAGAGGGACAGCCCCTCGACGAACTCCATGCGCAGGGCCGGGAAGCCGCCCACGTCGAGCACCTCGTAGAGCCGCACCACGTGGGGGTGGTCGAGGCTTCCAAGGATGTCCGCCTCACGACGGAAGCGCGTCCGGGCCGCCAGCGACTCGAGGTGAAGCACCTTGAGCGCCGACGCCGCCCCGGTCGGGTCGCGCACCAACCAGACGGTCCCGGTGGCGCCGGCGCCGAGTTTCGACTCGACCCGCACGGCGCCGATGTGATGGCCCGCCTCGAGCACCTGCCCTCCCCGGCGGAGGCATAACGGAAAATTCCGAACGAAGCCGCGGGACCTCCCCCCGCGCCGCGCCGGTTCACCGCCGTCGCCACGCTCGCCCTTCCCTTCCCCCTCCCCCCGCGCCGCGCCGGTTCACCGCCGTCGACACGCTCGCCAACCCCGCTCGAAGTTCGACATCGCCACGCCCACCGACCTTGGGCCGGTGCTCCTGCCCCCCTTCCCCCCTTCCCCCCTGCCCCCGCGCCGCGCCGGTTCACCGCCGTCGCCACGCTCACCAAAATACTGCTCGAAGTTCGACATCGCCACGCCCACCGACCTTGGGCCGGTGCAGCAAGACCCTCGCAGTTCGGCGTTCCGCCGTTGTACCAAACGCCTCGTGGGTTCGCCGGTTCGGTGACGCGGCGGGTGGTGTGCCAGCACCCCAACGCGCTTCGCGCGCCGGGGGCCCGCCGGCCCACCGGCCCATTCCACCCTCAGCGAGGCGGCCCGCCCTCGGACCGATGGCGGGCGGGCCGCCAGCGAGCGGAGTTGC
>SXOM01000665.1 GCA_005776735.1 Pseudomonadota bacterium | reverse complement strand
TGAGCGTCCGGCCCGGGGTGCACGGGGTTCCGTTCAAGAAGCGGGCGCGCCAGCCCTGAACCCCCGGCGTCGACGCGCCACGCCGGCGGCGAACGCGGCGGCCACGAGGTTCGCGGTCGTGGGCCCCGAGGCGCAACCACATCCGTCGGTGGCGTTCCCGGTGTCGCCGGTCTCGCCCGTGTCGGCGGTGTCCGCGCCGCCCGCGCCGTCCGTGTCCGTGTCGCCGGTGTCTGCGGGGTCGCCGGTGTCGACGGGTGCGACCTCCCAGGTGACGACCACGTCGTCGAGCTCGGCTTCGCCGGTCGCCACGAAGGTGAGCCCGTCGAGGGTGGGTGCCGCCACCGCGGGGAGCGCGGCGCCGTCCACGCTCGCCGTGAGGCTCGCGCCGTCCCACGCGAGCGTGACGTCCATCCACCGCCCGGGCTCCGCGACGCCGGTGGCGTGGCCGAGGCGCTCGAACCCGTCGGTGTAGGTGTAGCCGTTGAACCACATGCGCCAGGTGGTGTCGTCGAGGGCCAGCGTCGGCGCTTGGATGTAGCCGTCGTTCCACCACGACCAGCCCTTGGTCAACACCACGCCCGCCTCGGTCCACACCGTCGGGCTCGTCGGGTCGGCCGACGCGCGTACGAAGTAGTCGTCACGGTTGTACAACGCCTCCAGGCCCCACGGCGTCTCGACCACGTCGAGCCCTTGGAGCGAGTGGGCGAAGTCGAGGATCTCGCCGGCCTTGACCCACGTGATCCCGTCGGCGCTGGTGGCGTAGCCGGTGGGTCCGTAGTGCTGCTCGGGGTCGGTTCCGTCGTACCAGAGGTGCCACAGCCCGGCGTCGTCGATCCACACGGCCGGCATGCGCAGGCTGCCGGAGTCGAACTCGCCCGTGGTGCCGCGGTCGACCGCGATGCCGCGTGGGGTCCAGGCCTTGCCGTCCGGGCTGTCCGCCCAGCACAGCCGGTTCCCGACGTTGTTCTGGTAGCAGGCGTAGATCATCTCCCAGGAGCCGTCTGGCTTCTGCACCACGTCGGGCATGTGGACGTGTACGCCGTCGATGTCGCCGGAGTAGTCGATCGAGAGGATCGGGTTTTCGGGATGGCGGGTCCAGGTGTGCCCGTCCGGGCTCGTGGCGAGGCCGATCTGCCGATAGCCGTAGCCGGGGGGGCCGAAGAAGGCCGTGTAGTAGAGGCGCCACTCCGCCGCCGCCTCGTCGTGGACCACGGCGGCGTGCAACACCCCGCCCGCCTCCCAGCCGTCACCGAACGCTTCGTAGACCGGGTCGGCATCGGGCACCCAGGTCAGGTGAGACATGGGCAGCGGCCAGCGTGTGTCACCGAACCCGAGCCCAGAGCGCGCGGTGAACGAGGCCGTGAGCGCCTCTCCCACGTCGAACGACCAGCCGCCGGTGGTGGTGCTCCGCACCCGGACCGTGACGGTGAGCGACGTGAGGGTAGCCGGGTCGAAGCCGGTGAACTCGGCCCGTCCGTCGGCGACGCGGAGCACGCCGTCCTCGACCGAACCGCCGGACCACGAACCGGCGCCGACGGCGAAGTCGTCGGAGGCCGTCCCTGCGAGCGAAGCGGCGAAGAACAGGAGCATCGGCCCCCCTATGCAGGTCCGGTGCAGCTCGTCGCGCCCGGTCCGCCGGGGAACACCCGCACCCGCGCGGCGCTGTCCTCCGGCCGAAGGCGCCCCACCACGGCGGCCGCGAGCGCCCCCCGGGCACGCAGGTCGGCCACGACGGCCTCCACCGCGGCCTCGGGCACCGCGAGCAGCAGGCCGCCCGAGGTCTGCGGGTCACCGAAGATCGGCTTCGCGAGCGGATCGAGGCCGTCCGCCCACTCGGCGTGTCGCCCGTAGTGGGCGAGGTTGCGGCCGGTCGCGCCGGGCGACACCCCGGCGGAGAGGTGCTCCACGAACCCGGGGAGGAGCGGCAGGCGGTCGAACCACAGGTCGACCCCCAGGCCCGAGCCGGCCGCGATCTCGTGGGCGTGCCCGAGGAGCCCGAACCCGGTGATGTCGGTTGCACAACGGAGTCCGTGGGCCTGGGCCACCTCGGACGGGACGCGGTTGAGGAACGTCGTCACCCGCACGAACTCGGCGTACTGCGCGCCGGTGACGACCTGCTTCTTGACGGCGCTGGCGAGGCACCCGCTGCCGAGCGGCTTGGTGAGGACCAGCAGGTCACCCGCGCGCCCGGCGTCGTTGCGCAGGATGTGGTCAGGGTGCACCACCCCGGTCACCGAGAGGCCGAACTTCGGCTCCTCGTCGTCGATGCTGTGGCCGCCCGCGATGACGATGCCCGCCTCGGCGCACACCTCGGCGCCGCCGGCGATGACCTCGGCCATGACCGCCGGATCGAGCTTCTTGACCGGGAAGCCGACAATCGAGAGCGCCAGGATCGGACGTGCGCCCATCGCGTACACGTCGGAGATGCTGTTGGCAGCCGCGATGCGCCCATAGTCGCGCGGGTCGTCGACCACGGGCATGAAGAAGTCCAACGTCTGCACGATCGCGAGATCGTCGCGCAGACGATACACGGCCGCGTCGTCGCTCGTCTGGATTCCGACGAGCAACTCGGGGGGCACGGTTCGCGGCAGCTTCGCGAGGATGCGTTCCAGGTCCGACGGACCCAGCTTGCACCCTCACCCACCGCCGTGGGAGTACTGGGTGAGGCGGAGACGGTCAGGCATGCGGGGCTCTAACGCTACCCGCACACCTCTGCCGCGCCGGCCGCCAGGGCCGCGACCACGGCCCGTAGCTCCGGCGGCTCCATCACCAGCGGCGGCATCACCATCACGCGGTCGCCGAGGTTGCGCACGATCGCACCGTGTTTGCGGGCGGCCAACGAAGCCCGGTGGCCCGCCCGCTCGTGGGGGGCGTACGGGGTTCCGTCCGTGCGCTGCAGCTCCACGGCCGCCATCAGCCCGACCTGGCGGACGCCGGCGACCCAGGGCTCGTCGAGCCGGGCCAGCGCCTCCTGCAACGCTGCGATCCGGCCAGGGAGCTGCTCGAGCACCCGCTCCTCGGCGTACACGTCGAGCGTGGCGTTCGCCGCAGCAATGGCGAGCGGGTTCCCCGTGTAGGTGTGGCCGTGGAAGAACGTCCGGTAGTCGGTGTAGGGGCCCCGGAAGGCGTCGTACACGGCCTCGGTCGTGAGCGTCGCCGCCAGCGGCAGGTACCCACCGGTGATGGCCTTGGCGACGCACAGGAAGTCAGGCTGCACCCCCGCCCCGACCGAGGCGAACATCGGGCCGGTACGGCCGAACCCGGTGGCGACCTCGTCGACCACGAGGAACGCGCCCACCTCCCGCGTGAGGGCGGCCACCTCCCTCAAGAAGGCCGGGCTGTGGTGACGCAGCCCCGCGGCCCCCTGCACGAGCGGCTCGACCACCACCGCCGCCAGGGTGTCGCCGTGCTCCCCGAGCAAGCGCCGGATCGAGGCAAGGCAGCGGGCCTCGTCCTCGGGGTCGGCGGCGTCCGGCGCCGGGAGGCGCACGGCGTCGAACAACAACGGCCGGTAGACCGCGTGAAACAGGTCGATTCCGCCCAGTGATACACTGCCGACTGTATCACCGTGGTACGCCTCGGTGAACGCGGCGAAGCGCGTCCGGCGGACCTCCCCGACCTGTTGTTTGCCCTGGAACGCCATCTTCAACGCCACCTCGACCGCCGTGGAGCCGGAGTCGCTGTAGAAGACCCGCGGTAGTCCCGTATGCTCCGACAAGCGTTCAGCGTGCTCGATTGCTCCAGGGTGCGTGAGGCCCAGCATCGTGCTGTGGGCGATGCGACCGAGCTGCGCCTGGATGGCGGCGTCGATGCGGGGATGCCGGTGACCGAGCACGTTGCACCACAACGACGCGGTGCCGTCGAGGTACCGGCGCCCGTCCACGTCCTCGAGCCAGACGCCGTCGCCCCGGGCGATCACCAGGTTGTCGCTCTGGGATTCCCACTCGTCGGCCTGGGTGAAGGGGTGCCAGAGGTGGGCGTGGTCCCGCCGCAGCCACGCGTCCTGTCGCGGAGAGCTCATGGGCCGGGGGCCTAACGTGTTAGCCCCCGCGACCTTCTCCGGAGTCCCCCCATGGCCCTCGTCCCCGTCCACGGCGGTCTCGACGCTCCCGTCGACCGTTTCCTGCGCTTCAACCAGAAGTCTGCGCTCCTCGCCGGAGCGGCGGCCATGCCGCGCATCGCGGTCACCGATGCCGACCTGAGCGTCGTCTACCGCATCGCGGACGGCACGCTGAGCCCGCTCACCGGCTTCATGGACGAGGCCACCTACAACCACGTGCTCGACCACAAGAACGTGGTGCGCAACGGCGTGAAGTACGCGTGGGCCATCCCGTTCGGCCTCCCGGTCACCGAGGCCGAGGCCGCCGCGCTCAAGCCCGGCGTGGTCGCCGCCCTGGTCGACAGCACCGGCGCGGTCTTCGGCACGATCGCCATCAACAGTGTTTTCGCCTGGAACAAGCAGCGCTACGTCGAGCAGGTGTACGGCACCGCCCGCCTGGACCACCCGGGCGCGGCCATCGCCACCGGCGACGAGCGCGGCACGCTCGTCGGCGGCGAGCTCCGAGTGCTCCCCGCGCGCCGCAACACCGAGTACGGCGACCTGCTGTACTCGCCCGCCCGCACGCGGCAGATGATCGCCGAGCGCGGCTTCACGGCGGCCCTGGCGTTCCAGACGCGCAACCCGCTGCACCGCGCCCACGAGTACGCGCTGGTCTACGGGGTCGAGTCGCTCACCCGCGCCGGCCACTACGCCGGCGTCGTGCTCAACCCCCTGGTCGGCCAGCTCAAGAACGACGATGTCGACGCGTCCACCCGCGTGAAGACGTACCGCATGCTGCGCGACCGTCGCCTGCTCGGCGAGGGCGACAGCGACCGCGGGCTGTGGGACAAGGTCGGCTACGATCTCAACGACGTCTTCGAGCTGGTGTGCCTGGACATGAAGATGTTCTACGGCGGCCCCTCCGAGGCGATCATGCACAGCATCTACCGGCAGAACCACGGGTTCAGCCACATCGTCATCGGCCGCAAGCACGCCGACGCGCCGTACTTCGACAAGTCCGCCATCTGGGGCGACTTCGACGCGCAGGAGATCTTCGACAAGCTCCCCGGGGAGCTGGCCACGCGCCCGGTCAAGGTCGGGTTCGCCGCCTACTACGAGAGCATCGCCCGGGTCGACCTGACCGAGAACCACAAGGGCGAGGAGCCCTACAGCATCTCGGGCACCAAGATGCGCGAACAACTGGTGGGCGGGCAGCGCCCCGACGCGCGGATCATCCGCGGCGACGTCGCCGACGTGTTGATCGAAGCGTACCGCGCCAAGGGCGCCTGACCTGGCGGCCGCGGCGGCCGCCGGCCTCCGCCCGACGTGCGGACGGTCGCGGGCCGCCGCCCTCGGGGTCGTCGCCTCGGGCGGCGCCGCCGGGTAGCAGGGGCGCGTGGGCCCGGCGCTGATCACCCTCCTCCACGGCGACAACGCCGAGCTCCTGCCCACGCTGCCCGACGGGTCGTTCGAGCTGGTGTACATCGACCCGCCGTTCAACACCGGGCGGGCGCAAGAGCGCGAGCAGACGCGGGTGGTGCGCGACGCGGCTGGCGCCCGCGTCGGCTTCCGTGGTGACCGGTACCACCAGCTGCGGCTCGGCTCCAGGTCGTACGCCGACTGTTTCGACGACTACCTCGCGTTCCTCGAGCCGCGGCTGGAGCACGCGCGTCGGCTGTTGACGCCCACGGGCAGCTTCTTTCTGCACCTGGACTATCGCGAGGTGCACTACGCCAAGGTCCTCGCCGACCAGGTCTTCGGGCGGCGGTGTTTTGTCAACGAGCTCGTCTGGGCCTACGACTACGGCGGCCGGAGCCGCAAACGCTGGTCGCCCAAGCACGACACGATCTTGTGGTACGCGAAGGATCCTCGGCGGTACACCTACCGGTACGACGACATCGACCGGGTGCCCTACCTGGCGCCGGGGTTGGTGGGGCCCGAGAAGGCCGCACGCGGAAAGACGCCGACCGACGTGTGGTGGCACACGATCGTGAGCCCCACCGGTCGCGAGAAGACGGGGTACCCCACGCAGAAGCCGGTGAAGATCCTGGAGCGGATCGTGCGGGTGCACTCCAACCCCGGCGACCGCGTGCTGGACTTCTTCGCCGGCAGCGGCACCACGGGCGAGGCCGCGGCGCGAAACGGGCGTTTCGCCACGCTCATCGACGACAACGCCGACGCGGTGGCCGTCATGCGTACCCGACTGTCGCGATACCTGGCCCCATGCTGACACTCACCGCCGAACAGCGGGCGGTCGTCGAGCACGCCGGCGACGTGCACCTGTTGGTGCGCGCGGTGCCCGGGTCGGGCAAGACCACCACCCTCGCGTACCGGGTCGCGGCGCTGGTCGGGCGCGGGGTGGCGCCGGGCGCGATCCAGGTGCTCATGTTCAACCGGGCGGTACGCGACACGCTGCGCGCACGGCTCGACGCGCTCGGGGTGCCGGGGGCGGTGCAGGTGCACACCTTCGACGCGTTCGCGCTGCGCTTGCTGAAGCGGGCGGAGGAGCGTGGCCTCACGCGGCGCCTGTGGGTGGACGAGGGCGAAGGCGGGCCGCGGCGCCGCATCCACGAGGCGCACCGGCAGGTGCGCGACCAGGTCGACGACGCCGAGGACGTCGAGCGGGCGGTGTCGTTCTGGAAGGCCCACCTCGTGGTCCCGGCGCGTGCACGGTTCCCGTCCAATCCGGCGCTGGTCGAGGCCTACCGCATCCACGAAGAGCTGCGACAGGCGGAGGACGGCGTGCGGCTCGGCCTGGGCGACCTCGCCTACACCGCGGTCGGGGTGCTCCGCCGGGGCGGCGCGGTCGACCCCCCACCGGCGCACCTGCTCGTCGACGAGTTCCAGGACACCAACCCCGCGCGGGTCGAGCTGTTGCAACGGGTCGCCGGGCCCGAAACCCGGTTGCTCGTGGTGGGCGACGAGGACCAGGGCATCAACGAGTGGTGCGGCTCCCATCCTCGCTACTTTCGTGAGTTCGAGCGGATTTTCCCGTCGCGGCCCACCGAGCGCTTGCCGCTCTCGGTCAGCTTCCGGCTCGGGGGTCGCCTCGCGCAGGCGGCCAACGCGGTGATCGTCCACAACCGGGAGCGCTCCGCCGCCACGGTGGTCCCGGCGGGGGCCGCGCCGGGCGTCGTCGAAGCCTGCGGCGAGCTCGGGGCGGGCCTGCGGCGCCTGCTCGACGCCGGCGTACAACCGTCCCAGCTCGCGGTGCTCTACCGCAGTCGGGCCGAGGGGGTGCGGGCGTTGTCGGCGCTCGCGCGCGCGGGCCTGCCGGTACAGACCGAGGACGCGGGCCTCCTGCAACGCGGACCGGGACCGGACCTCGTGCGGGTGGTCGCCCGCGCGGCGATTCGGGACGAATTGGAGCGTCCAGAGCACTTCTGGTTGCTCGCGCGTGCGGGCGTGGACTACGTCAAGGGGGAGCCGTTCAAGCAGGGGCTCCTCCGCCACGTGGGCGGCGTGCGCGCCTACCTCGCCGACCGTGGCTGGCACCGGCGGTCGGGGCAGCTCGACCGCGTGGTGGACGGCCTCGGGCGCCTCGGGCGGGCGCTGGACCACATCGCGCGTGCGCCCGACGTGGCCGAGGCCATCAAACGCATCGACGAGGCCTTCGACGCCGACAACGTCCTCAAGAGCAAGGGGCGCTCCGAGCGTGCGCAGGCGCAGGCCGTATCGAGCTACGAGGCCCTGGCGGACTGGCTGAGCACGCAGACGTTCCGGCTGGAGGAGCTGGAGGCGCGGGTCGACGCGCTCGACCTGAAGCAAGGACGTGCGCCGGCCGAATGTGTCTGGGCGAGCACCGTCCACAAGGCCAAGGGGCTCGAATGGCCCTACGTGCTCGTCGCCGGCGTGTTCGACGGGGGTTTTCCCGCCGACGAGTTCGGGAGCGTCCCCGGCAACGAGGAGCACCCCGACGGCCTGCCGCAGTCGCCCTTCCTCGAGCAGGAACGGCGCACGTTCTACGTCGCCATCACGCGCGCGAGCGAGCGCGTGGTGCTGGAGCGTCCGCCGGCGACACCGAGCCTGTTCCACCGGGAGCTGCTGGGCGGAGTGCGTTCGCAGCGCGGTCCCGCGACCCCGACCGACGTGGCGCGGACGATTCGGCGGCCCAAGGGAGACGCGCCCGCGCATGGGGGGCTGGCCTGGACGATCGAGCAAGATTCGGAGCTGCTCAGTACCTGGGAGGCCGGATCCGGCCTGGCCGCGCTCGCCGCCACCTTCGGCCGCAGTGAGGGCAGCATCGTGTCGCGGCTGGTGCGCGTCGGCGCGGTGCAGACCCGGGACGAAGCCCGCCGCCGCCGGTAGATTTTTGGGCTTGCAAATTCCTGACGACCGTGTGAGACGCCCACCCCCTCCAAAAAGCACGGTTCGATCATGCGCGTCCTCTCCACCCTGCTCCTGTTGGCCTTCACCGCGTGCGCGCCGTCCGGCGGCGAGACGCTCCTGGTCGTCGCCCCCGGCGCCGAGCTCGACGACGCCGCCTTCGCCGAGGGCAAGGCGATGTTCACCACGATCCAGGACGCGATCGACGCGGCCAGCTCCGGCGACACCGTGTCGGTGGTCGCCGGCACCTACGCCGAGGACATCGTGATGAAGTCGGGCGTCAACGTCGACGGCGCGGGGCAGGGCCAGTCAACCCTCGTCGGCACCGTCACCTTCAGCGGCGCCGCGGCCGGCACCACGCTCTCCAGCTTCACCCTGGTCGACGCCACCTGGTCGGCCACGCGCACCCGCTACACCAACGTCGGCGTCACCGTCACCAGCGGCTACGCCACGCTCGACGACGTCGGGGCCTACTACTACAACTACGCCGTGTACTCCGCCGGCGCCGACGGGCTCGTGCTGTCGGACGTCACGCTCGGCTACAACTGGTACGGCGTGTACAGCTACGAGTCGGGCCGGCTCACGATGTACAACAGCCTCGTGGGCAGCAACGCCGCGGGCGGCGTGGCCGTCTCCGGGGGTGAGGGGGTCAACCTCATCCACAACACGTTCATCGCCAACAGCTTCTCGGCCACGGCCACCTACCTCGTCGGGGCCATCGGCATCGCCAACGCGAGCGCGTCGTACGACTGGGTGGTCGCCAACAACATCCTCACCAGCAACTACTACGGGATCGACCTGTACTCTGCTTCGACGGTGCAGCAGAAGTACAACCTCGTGTGGGGCAACACCACCGACTACATCAACGACGCCTCGGCCGACCCGAGCGATCTGAGCGCCGACCCGCTCTTCGAGGCCGCGGCCGAGGGCAACTACAAGCTCACCGCGTTGTCCCCGTGCATCGACACCGCGACGGGCGCCAACACCGTGGCGGTCGACAGTGAGGGCGAGTCCCGCCCCCAGGGCAGCGGCTACGACGTCGGCATGGACGAGTACGCGGTGTCGGTCTACGACCTCGTCATCACCGAGGTGATGGCCAACCCGCTCACCGAGTCCACGCAGGAGTTCGTCGAGATCTACAACGCGGGGACGACCTCGGTCGACCTCTCGGGGCTCAAGCTCACCGACGGCGACGAGGTGGACACCCTCACCGCCTACGCTTCGGGCAGCACCACGCTGGCCGCCGGCGCCTACGCGGTCATCGTCGACCCCGAGTACGCCTCCGGGTACACCATCCCGTCGGGCGTCACGGTGGTCACGACCAGCGACACCGAGGTGGGCAACGGCCTCACCACCGGCGACCCGGTATCGCTCTACGAGACCGACGGGAGCACGCTCATCGGCTCGTTCTCCTTCCCCTCCGACCCCGGCAACGGCGTGTCGTTGGAGATGTACGACATCACGGTGGGCGACGTCACCGGCAACTGGCGCGACAGCGACTGCTCGGCCGGCTCTTCGCCCGGCGAGGCCCACTGCTTCGCGGCGGCGGGCGACCCGAGCGCCCTGGTCATCACCGAGGTGCTCGCCAATGCCGCGGTCGAAGCGCAGGGCGAGTACATCGAGCTCTACAACAGCGGCACCTCCGAGGTCGACGCCGCCGGGCTCATCCTGAAGGACAGCCGCTCCAGCGACACGCTGGAGGGCTTCCAGGGCGGCAGCACGGTCATCGGCCCCGGCGAACACGCGGTGATCCTCGACCGCGGGTACGCCTACGACTACTACCTGCCCACCGACATCGTGTTGTTGACCACGGGCGACTCCACCCTCGGCAACGGCCTGTCGCTCAGCGACAAGGTGTACCTGTACCAGACCGACGGCACCACGCTCATCGACAAGTACGGCTTCCCCTCCGACCCCGGCGACGGGTACGCGGTGGAGAAGATCGACTACGCCGCGGGCGACGTTGCCACCAACTGGCAGGCCGCCACCACTGCGTGTGTGCGCGGTCGCTCCCCGGGTCGTCTCAACGGCAGCGCCGGCGGCATCTGCGAGGCGATCCTCGTCAGCGAGGTGATGAACAACCCCCTCAACGAAGACACGGGCGAGTTCATCGAGCTGTACAACGCCGGCGTCGACACCATCGACCTCGCGGGCATGATCCTCACCGACGGCAGCGAAGACGACACCATCGCCTCGTTCGGCGGGGGTACCACCGAGCTGGCGCCCGGCGAGTACGCGGTCATCGTCGACAGCGAGTACGCCGGTGAGTACTCGATCCCGGCCGCCGCGGTCGTCATGACGCTCGGGGACAGCAACCTCGGCAACGGACTGGGCGTCAAGGACGAGGTCCACTTCTACGAGACCGACGGGGTGAGCCTCGTCGACGCGCTGCTCTACCCGATCAACCCCGGCAACGGGGTCAGCATCGAGCGGGTGTCCATCGCCAGCGGCCTGGACACCGCGGACAACTGGTTGGCGAGCACCTGCGGCAGCGGGTCGAGCCCCGGCGGCGACAACTGCGTATCGACCGGCTCGTCGTCCTCCTCCGAATCGCTCTACGACCTCGTCATCACCGAGGTCATGAGCAACCCTCTGGACGAGAACACCGGCGAGTTCGTCGAGGTGTACAACAACGGGAGCACCGCCGTCGACATGCTGTACATGGTGATCTGGGACGGCGACGCCCTCGACACCATCTTCGGCTTCACCGACATCTACGACACCGTGCTCGATCCGGGTGAGTATGCGGTCATCCTCGATGTGAACTACGCCGGCGACTACTCCGCCATCCCGTCCTCGGCGCTCATCCTGACCGTCGACGACTCGAGCATCGGCTCCGGCCTGTCCACCAACGACCCTCTGTCCCTGTACGAGAGCGACGGGGCCTCGCTCATCGACACCTACTCGTACCCGACCGACGCCGGCAACGGAAAGTCCATCGAGAAGACGAGCATCGCCGCGGGCGACGTGGCCTCCAACTGGGTCAAGTCCACCTGCTCCACCGGCTCCTCCCCTGGCCAGGGCACCTGCCCCTAATCCCGAGGTTCACATGCGCTTCCTCTTCCTTCTGGGCCTCCTCGCCTGCGACAGCGGCAAGGAGACCGGCGACACCGCCGACACCGACACCGGCGACACCGACACCGACACGGGCGACACCGACACGGGCGACACCGACAGCGGCGACACCGCCGACACGGCCGAGCCCGTGCTCGACGGGGTGAGCTGGGACTACACCGAGCAGACCATCACCAC
>SXOM01000664.1 GCA_005776735.1 Pseudomonadota bacterium | reverse complement strand
GGCGCCCGGCGTCCTCGGCGCGCGCCCAGGCCGGTCGCGGGGCGCCCGCCACCGGTTGCGTCCGCTCCGTCAGTCCGGCGTCGCCATCGCGGCGTCGATGGCGAGCTTCCGGGCCCGCACCGCCGCGGCGTCCGAGACCAGGCCGGTGGCGGCGACGGCCGCCCCCCAGAGCACCACCTCCTCGGCGGTGGGCATGCGCCCCGCGAGGACGTCCACTCCGATGAGCACACACAGCCCGAGCGCGTTGCACAGGATGGACAGGCGCACCACGCTGCGTGAGAGGCGGAGCGCCGCGGCCGCGATGGCGACGAGCAGGAACGGGGTCGTCGCGTGGTGGAGCACCCCGTGGTAGCTCGGCGGCGGCGCGAGCGCGGCGGTGGCGCCGACGCCGAAGATCAAGAGCGCGTCGAGCCCCACCGACGCCCCGACGTTGCGCCCACGCGCCACCCGGGCGACGAGCCGGCGCAGGTGGACGAAGCTCACCGCCGCGCCAGCGGAGATGACCACGCTCGGAATCCAGGCGCTCGACCGCCCGCGGAGCTCGGCGTGGGTGGCGAGGAACAACAGCTCGTTGAGCGCGACCAGCACCAGCGCCCACAGCCGCACCTTGCCGGCCGACACCTCGCCGGCGACCAGCGCGGCCCGCAGCACGGTGTCGAGGCGTTCGGCCTGGCGAGGGGACAGCGGCATCGGTCGGCGATCCGTATCAGCCGAAGGCCAGGACCCCCACGCCCAGCACCACGAACACGGCGGCGGTGAGCCGGTGGACGATGGGGAGCGGAACCCGCTTCGCCAGCGCGTCGCCGAAGAACACCACCGGGACGTTGGCGAGCATCATGCCCAGCGTGGTCCCGGCGATGACGGCCCACAACGACGCGGCCCGTGCGGCGAGCGCCACGGTCGCGACCTGCGTCTTGTCGCCCATCTCGGCGATGAAGAAGGCGACGGTGGTCGCGACGAACACGCTCCTGCCGTCGGCCGGGGGGGCGTCGTCGTCGTCGACCTTGTCGGGGACCAGCATCCATGCGGCCATCGCGAGGAACGAGCCCCCGAGGATCCAGCGCATATAGGTCGGGCCCACCGCGGTCGTGATCCACGCGCCGAGGACGCCGGCGGCGGCGTGGTTGGCCAGCGTGGCGACGAGGATGCCGGCGCAGATGGGCCAGGGCCGACGGAAGCGGGTGGCCAGGACCAGGGACAGGAGCTGGGTCTTGTCACCGATCTCGGCGAGCGCGACAAGTCCGGTGGCGAGCAGCAGGTCGAGCATGCCGGCCGCTATCCCGGCGGGATAGCGGCGGGCGTGGACCCCTCCCGCGCCCGCCGCTTGGACCTCGTGGTGTTCCTGCTGCTGTTTGCGGTGGTGTTGGTGCTGCGCGGCGGGGCCGCCCACGTCGCGACGAACATCGGCATCGACGGCGGGTACTACTTCGGCGTGGCGCAGCAGGTGCGGCTCGGCCGTGGGCTGGTGTCCAACCTGTCGATCTACAACTTCGGGTACCCGGAGTTCCCCTACCCCACGGCCGTGTACCCCTTGTGGCCCGCCCTCCTCGGCCTCGTGGGCCGCTACGTCGACATGGAGGAGGCGGCCCATTGGGTCCCGTGGGGGTTCTACATGCTCTCCGGCGTGGGGGCGTGGTTGTTCGGCCGTACGGCGTTCCCCGGGCCGATCTGGGCGCGGGTGCCGGGGTTCGGTGCGGGGCACCTCTTCGCGCTGTTGTTATGGACCAACCCTCAGTATCGGGCGTGGTCGGTGGGGCCGTACACCGAGCCGCTGGGGTGGTGCTTGTTGTTCTTCGGGTTGTGGCGGTTCGCGCAGCGCCGCGACTCGCTCTCCCCGCTGTGGGGGCTCGAGCTCGGGGTGTGGGCGGTCGTGCCGTTCTTCGCGCGGGCGCAGCTCATGGTGTTCCCGATGGCGCTTGGGTGTGCGCTGGGATGGCGCGTGCTCGTGGGGCCCGACCGGGCGCGGGCGGCCACGTTCGCGGCGGCGGTGCTCGCGCCGATCGGGGTCGCGGTGGGGGGGTGGTATGCGTGGGTCTCCACCTTCGTGGCCAACCCGAGCCCGACCGTGCTCCTCCGCTTCGACCGCGCGCAGGTCAGCGAGCTGCTGCCCGAGCTGCCGGTGATGTACCCGGTCCGGGGACCGCTCCACTACGTCGCGGACCGCCTGTACGGGATCGGCGTGGCGTGGAGCCCCACCGGCATGTCGTACTGGGAGTCGTTCTACGTCTTGCACTGGGTGGCGCCGGTGGCCCTGCTCGCTGCGCTCGCTGCGCTGTGGCGGACGTGGCCCGGCCTCGGCGCCGGCGCCGCCGATCGCGCCCGCGCCCTGCTCGATCACCTCGGCCTGCGCGGCCCCGACGCGGTGTTCGTCGTCACGCTCGCCGCGTTCGCGTTCGGCGGGTGGTTGTCGGTGCAGTTGGTCCACAAGCAGTTCTCGAGCCCCTGGTACTTCGACCAGCGCGAGGGGCTGGTCGCGTGGTTCTTCTTCGTGCTGCCCGCGTTGTGGGCGCTGCGGCGTGGCGGCGTCGCCGGGGTCGTCACGCTCCTGCTGGTGCTGGTCTCCCTCGGGTTCGGCGCGCGGGCGGTGTGGCGCGAAGCCCAGTTCCACGAAGCGCGGGCGGGGCTCGACCAGCACGGGCGGCTGGCGAAGGAGCTCGCGGAGCGCGACGCGGCCTCGCCGGGTCCGCTCGTGGTCGCGCTGGAGGAGGGGCACGCCCAGCGCACCGCGTGGCGCACCCCCGACATCGGCTACCACTGGCTCAGCACCCGCAGCACCTACGCCACCGTGGGGACGATGGTCCACGAGCTCGGCACCGACCTGGTCATCTGGGACCGGCCCCGCGACTCGTGGGGATTCTTGCGCAACGGCGGGCACCTCGAGGCGGACTATGCGCAGCTCACGGGCTTGCCGTCGCCGTTCAAGGGGGTCGAGCCCCGCGCCGAGGCCCTGGCCCCGGCACCGCCGCGCCGGGTGGTCGTGGTCGCGGCGCCCTCGATCGGGAAGGCGAGCCTCGGGCGCACCTACGCCCGCTTCGCGTTCGGGTCGCTGGCATCGACCCCGTGGCACCTGCTCGCGGCGGGCCAGGCCGAGGGGCCGACGGTGGCCGACGCCGCCCGGGCGCGGGGCCTGGTGGTGGGCGAATACCGCTGGGCGCTCGGGCCCAAGCCCGAAGCCGACGCCGCCGAGGCCGCGACATCCGTGACCGACGCGCTGTTCCGCCGCGGCGATTGAAAAGATCGCGCAGGCCGCGCCGCTCGGGTTTGATACACAGAGGGATCGGCTTATGGTGGAGTGGGCGAGCCCGAGGAACTG
>SXOM01000663.1 GCA_005776735.1 Pseudomonadota bacterium | reverse complement strand
GTCGCCGTCGTCGTCGGTGCCGACCGAGTCGTCGCCGAGCTCGTCGGTCTCGCCGTCGCAGTCGTTGTCGCGCCCGTCGCCCTCGATCTCGTTGCGCGTCGGGTTGTCGTCGTCGCGGTCGTCGTCGCAGTCGCCGCCGCACGAGGTCCACCCGTCGGCGTCGCCGTCCCACGACGCCGGCAGGATGGAGCCTTCGCAGTCGTTGCCGATGACCGGGATCGACAGGGCGTTGAGCACGTCGCTGTTGCTCGAGAACGTGAGCGCCGACTCCACCGCGTCGGCGCTGGGGACGGTCCATCCCACCACCACCTCGGCCGAGCGGCCGGCGAGCACGGTGAGCGGCGGCAGGGTGCGCGACTCCATCCCGTTGGTGAGCTGGATGTCGGCGACCGTGACCGGGACGATTCCGCAGTTGACGACCTCGACCGACTGGCTGAAGTCGCCGTTGACGTTGCGCGGGCCGAAGTCGACGAACGACGGGATGACGCGGCCGCAGGCGTAGTCCGACAGGCCGCGGAGCTGCACGCGCCAGATGGTCCACTCCCGCGTCTCGTCGTCCGGGAGCGCGGCGGTGGCCTCGCTGGTGTTGTCGTTGGACCACACCGTGAGCAGCGCTTCGTAGTAGCCGGGCACGGTCGGCGCGAAGGTGACCTGCAACGGGAGGGTGTCCTCGTCGTTGTCCGGGTTGTACTTCTCGAGGTCACGGCAGTCGTAGATGCCGTCCTCGTCCGCGTCGCAGAGGTCGGCCCACGTGGAGTCGTCGACCAGGAACGCGGGGGCGGTGGCGCCCTCGGGCGCCGAGACGTCCTCGGTGGCGATCTCGAAGATCCGCACCGTGGCCGCCGTGGAGAAGAGCGGCACCGGGAACGGGTGGCGGTCGCCGACGGCGACGGCCCCCGCGTCGACGTACGAGAACCCGTCGAGCACCCGGTCGGCCGCGGTGAGCTGGACTTCTTCGTCGCAGGCGAGGAGGAGCACGGGGAGCAGACAGAGGGCGCGGCGCATCGGACCGGGATTGTACGCGGAGCGGGGCCCCCGGTTCAAGTGCGTCGCGCCGCCTGGTCGAGGGTGTCCTTCGTCTTGCGGTACAAGAAGCGGGCCTGCTGCCAGTTGTCGCCGATGCACACCAGGCCGAGCTTGCCGAACTCGGACAGCGCGCCGATGAGGTGGAAGACCACGCCACGCTCGGAGCTGGAGTGGAAGTGCAGCTCGTTGACCACGGCCAGATCGACGAGATCGGCGGGCCCGAGGCCCTTGTACGCGTCGCTCTGCAGGCTGTCGGACGCGTAGTAGTACTTCGGCCGCCCGGTCTGGCTGTAGAACAGGCCATCCTCGGCGTTGTAACTTCCATCTGTGAGGAACCGGAGGGTCAGGAACGGGTGCGTCGTGCCGCCCTTGCGCAGGTTCACCTCGATGGCGTGGTGCTTCCACACCCCGTCTTCCTTGACCGAGACGAAGTCGGTCGCGAACCGGCCGATCACCCCCTTGCCGGCCAGCGCGCGCGCGACGCGGAGCCCCGCTTCCTGCACCTCCATGCGGTACTCGTCGTCGGCCGGGAAGGTGCAGCCCAGGAAGACCTGGCCGCTCGGCCCGCCGAGCACCTGGTCGTGGGTGGAGATCGCCATCGCGCCGCCGTGCGCGTTGACGCGGTTCTGCGACGAAGGAGAGCGCTTTTCTGCGCCTTCGACGAACGCCTCGACCACGCCCTGCATCTCCCGGAACTTTCCGTGGTAGCGCTCCCACGTCTCGCCCGGCGCTTCGAACCGCAGCGCGGGGAGGCGCGCCGCGACCCACGCGCGCAGGTCGGCGCCGGTGAGGCCCTCGGCGCCGTCGTAGTAGAAAAGTGCGTTGCCTTCGCCCGAGAACCCGTCGTTGAGCTTGACCACCGAGCGGCGCGCGGCCGGGTTGCGCTCCTTGAGGACCGCCAGGGCCTCGGCGATGTCCTGTCCGTCGCGCAGGTCTTCGAAGCCGTCGGGGAAGGTGACGCCGGCCCCGCGGAACACCTTGCGGCACCCCGACTTGGTGCCGAGCGAGTAGAGCGCGGGATCGTTGGCGTACAGCGGGATGCCCAACCGCACCGCGAGCGACCGTTCGTAGGCCGAGCTGTTGAAGCACACGAGGTGGGCGAGCGCCGGGTCGGGGATCGCGGCGCGGATGCGCTCCAGGAGCCGGGGTCGCGCGAGGATCTTCGCGGTGAGGGGTTGCTTGCTCGCGTCGGAACAGTGCAGGAGGATGAGCCGCTCGCGCGCATGCGACGCCGGCACGCCGGTCAGCAGGTGCAGGAAGTAGTCGACCACGATCGGGTCGAGCTGCTGGCTGGTCACGAAGACCACGCGCGTACGCGGACGCCGGAGCAGCATCAGCATGTAGAGCATGCGCTCTTCGTAGTGGTGGACGCCGGTGACCTTGGCCAGCTCCTCCGGGTCGAGCGAGAGGCTCGGCACGACCACCACCGTCTGCTCCTGCGTTCGGCGCGACGTGACCTTCGTGAACAGCGCGGGGAGCTGCGCCTGCAGCGCGTGGAACGCGGCGACTTCTTCGGGGGAGCCGGGGAGCATCGCCGGCGAACATAGCCGGCCGGCCGACGCGATGGCGCCCAGCTCCGGCGCGCTTCGGGACGGGCCTACGCCATCGCCCCGGGGTTCACGACGCGCCGCGCCCGGTCAAGACCGCGGGAAAGGTGAGGAGGATGAGCTTCAAATCCAGGAACAACGACCAGTTGTCGATGTACTCCAGGTCCAGGCGCATCCACCCGTCGAAGTCGACCTTGTTGCGACCGGTGACCTGCCAGATGCAGGTGAGCCCCGGCTTCATCGACAAGCGGCGCATCTGCCACCGTTCATAGCGGGCGACCTCGGCGGGCAACGGCGGGCGCGGCCCCACCACGCTCATCTCGCCACGCAGGACGTTCCAGATCTGCGGGAGCTCGTCGATGCTCGTCTTGCGGATGAACGCCCCGATGCGCGTGATGCGCGGGTCGCGCGCGATCTTGAAGACCGGCCCCGACATCTCGTTTTTCGCCGCGAGCTCGGCCTTGCGGGCCTCGGCGTCGATGACCATCGACCGGAACTTGAACATCGGGAACGTGTTGCCGTACAAGCCGCTTCGTTCCTGGACGAAGAGCACGGGGCCGCCGTCCTCGAGCTTGATGAGGAGCGCGGTGAGCGCCATGACCGGCCACAAGACCAGGAGGCCCAGGATGCCGAGCATCACGTCGACGGCCCGCTTGGCCAACAGCGCCGTGCCGTCGGACGGCACCGACGAGAAGCTCAGCACGCTCCAGCCGCCGAGATCGTCGACGTCGGCGCGCGCGATGGACAGGCCGAGGAAGTTGGCGTCCATCGAGAAGGTGACGCCGATCTCCTCGCACCGATCGGCCACGTGGTGCAGGGTGGCGGTGTCCCACGCGCGGCCGGTCATGAAGACCTGCGCGATGACCTCGCGATCGATGATCTCGCCGAGCTGCGCGAGGCGCCCGAGCACGCGCACGCCGTGCACGTTGGTGACCTCCTCGCCGTCGGGCACGATGACGCCCGCCACCGCCATGCCCCATTGCGGGTGGCGCAGGACTGTCTCCACGAACGGCGCCGCCTCGGTGGCGCTGCCAATCACGACGATGTTCCAGGTCGGACGCCGACGACTGGCCCACCGGCCCTCGGCCCGCCGCGCCACGAAGAGCCCGAGCGCGCTGATGACGGAAAAGCCGAGCAGGAACGACCGCGAGGTGGGCACCGCCGGCGGGAAGACGAACAAGACCGCCAACAACAGCCCGAATGCAACGGCGACCGCGCTCGCGATGCGCAGCAAGAGCACGTCGGAGCGGATGCGCCGGATGTCGTCGTAGAGCCGGTGTTGGGTGAGCGAGAACAACCACAGCGGAACCACCGCGAAGACCAGGTGGAACTGGCTCTGCACGGTGACCGGCGCCAGGATCGGCCGACCGGGCACCACGTCGAACGACCACCATTCGCGGGCGAGCTGCCGGACGAACGCCACGCCGAGGAACGTGGCCGCGACCACCGCCGCGTCGATGCCGCGTGCCATCCAGCCGACCGAAGTGGCCCGTACCTTCTGCATCCCTCGGGCGTGTAACCCACAGGCCCGAGGCCCATGGGCGCTGCGCCGCGACCGTCCGCTCGTCGGGCCGAGGCCGGCGCGCACCGCGCCGTCGGGGCGATAGATGCGTGGCGTGCAGCTTTCCCTCCCGTTTGCGCGTCGTGCGGTGCTCGCCGGTGCGGGCGCACGCGCGACGGAGCAGGCGCTGGTCGAAGCGCTGGCGGGGCTCGCGGCCGAGTCCCGCCGCGATCCGCGACGCCTGGCGCTCCCGGTGCGCGTCGTGGTGCCCTCGCGGAGCCTGCGCCTGCACCTCGGCGCCACCTTGCCCCGGCGGCTCGGCGGCGCGCTGCTCGGCGTGCGCATCCAGACGTTGCACGGCCTCGCCGCGGAGCTGGTGGGCGCGGCGCACCCCGACCTGCGCCCCGGAGGCGCGCTGCAGGACGTCTTCGCCATGCGATTGGGGGCGCAGCACGACGCGCTGCGCGGGCTCGTGGAGGGCTACGCCGACGGCCACCAGGGCGTCGCCGAGGCCGTGCGACAGCTCCTCGACGCGGGGCTCGTGGCGGCGCTCGCGGGGCCCGCCTGCGAGTGTGTCGACGCGGCCGAGGGACTCGCGCCCGCCGAGCGTGAGCGCGCGGCGGCGGCGCTGCAGGTGGCCGCGGGCACCGAACGGGTGCTGGACGAACTGGGGCTCTTCACGCCCGCGTCGCTGATGCGCCGGGCGGCCGAGCTCCTGGGCAAACCGGGGCCCGACCGCCTCCCCAGCCGCGCCCTGTTCCTGCACGGGTTCACCGACGCCACGGCCGTCGCCGCCGACCTTCTCGCCGAGCTGGTGCGCCTGCCCGGGGCGGTGCTCACCGTGGACCTCCCGCCCGATCCCGCCATCCCCGAGGTCGCCGACGCGGGGGTGCGGCTCGGACACCGCCTGCGCGACCGCCTCGGCGGCGACGCACCGACCGCGCCACACCGGGTGCCGGCGCCCACCCTCGAGGTGTACACCGCCGACGGCGAGGGCGAGCTGGCCGAGCTCGCGCGGCGCGTGGCGGCGCTCTTGGACGCGGGGGTGCGCCCCGAGGCCATCGGCGTGGTGTCGCCCAACCTGCGGGCCGACGCCGGTGCGCTCCGGCGGTGGTTCGACCGGTACGCCATCCCCTACAGCGGCCTGGACGCGACCGCGCCCGACGCCCCCGACGCCCGGTGGCGCGCGTTGCCGCAGCTCGTCCGCGACGGCGCCCGCGCGGGGCTCGACCGGTGGTTGGAGCTGGTGGGGACGCTCGGGGGGGAGCCGCTCGACCCGACACGCCGCGCCCGCGTGCGCCTCGCCCTGCGCGCCACCGGCTGCAGCCGCGTCGGTCACGCCGCAGACCTCGATCCCGACGCGCTCCTCGACGGTGGCGACGCCCTGGTGCTGCCCGGGGCGCTCGGCCTGGTGGGCGATCGCGTGGAGCGGCCCACGCTCGACGCGGGGTCGCTGCGCGCCGTGGTGGCGGCCGCGCGGGCCCACGTGGCGTGGGTCGAGGCGCTGCCGGCGCGCACCACGCGCGCCGCGTGGGAGGCCCGCCTGGCCGAGCTCGGCGGGCTCCTGGGCCGCGAGAACCTGTCGCAGCGGTGGGCGGGGCTCGCCGAGGTGCCCGACCTGGAGCTGCACCTGGAGGAGCTCCTGTGCATGTTGACCGCCGAGCTCGAGGACGCCGGTCGGCAGCCGCTCGGCGGGCGCGGCGGCGGGGTCCAGGTGCTCGCGGTCCGCGAAGCGCGGGGGCGCACGTTCGACCGGCTCTTCCTGCTCGGGAACGTCCGGGGGGGCGGAGGTCGTCGTGACGCGTTGTTGTCGGAAGATGTGCGGAGAGCGCTACGCGCGGTGCTCCCCGACCTGCCGATGGCGCGCGACCGGTTCGACGAGGAGCGGCTGCACTTCGCGTGGTTGGTGTCGGCGGCGCCCCACGTCACGCTGAGCTGGCCGACGACCGACGCGCGCGGCAAGGCGCGGAGCATCTCGCCGCTGGTCGAGCGCCTGCGCTGGGCGGGGTTGTGGACGACCGCGGTGGTGGCGCCGCCGCCGTGTTCGGCCCCGCTTCCGATGCGCGCGTCGGCGGCCGACCACGCGGTCGTCGCCGGCCTCGCCGACGCCACCTTCCTGCCGCGTCCGCTCGGCGCGGCGTTGGCCGCCGCGGGCGTCGCCG